>NZ_JANRHB010000039.1:0-51781 GCF_024733855.1 Gordonia sp. GONU | reverse complement strand
GCGGCCATAGCGGAGGGGAAACGCCCGGCCCCATTCCGAACCCGGAAGCTAAGCCCTCCAGCGCCAATGGTACTGCACCTTAATCAGTGTGGGAGAGTAGGACACCGCCGAACACAACTTCAGAAGGGCCCCGTATTCGATGAATTCATTCGTCGAATACGGGGCTTTTCTCGTTCGCCCACGTCGTCTGGACGAGGGCGGCGATGCTTCCCATCAAGGTTCAAGGGCATAGATTGGCAGCTATGAATGATCGTGATCGTCCGCGTCGTGACGGACGCGGTGAGCGTGATACGCGAGATCAGCGGGAGTCGCGGGGCCAGGGCGGTCCGCGTGGTCAGCGGGGAGCCCGCGGTCAGAGCGATTCGGGTCGAGGAGATTCGAGTCGGGGACGTCGTCCGGATCGTCCGGGCCGTGAGCGCGGCGACGGTGGTCGCCGGCAGCCGGGTCCTCCGCTGCCCGACGACGTCGCTGCGTCAGACCTTGATCCTGAAGTCCGTCGCGACCTCCTGACACTCGACAAGGCCAACGCCGAGATCGTCGCCAAACACCTGGTGATGGTCTCGCGTCTGCTCCTCGAAGAGCCCGCGCTCGCGCTCGAACACGCTCGTGCCGCGCGCGGCCGCGCGTCGAGGGTCGGCGTCGTTCGGGAAACCGCCGGTATCGCGGCCTACAACGCCGGCGAGTGGCAGGAGTCCGCAACCGAGCTGCGTGCTGCGCGTCGTATCACCGGTAACAATGCGTTGTTGCCTCTCATCGCCGACTGTGAGCGTGGTCTGGGCCGTCCGGAGCGTGCAGTCGAGATCGCCCGTGGCGACGAGGGCCGTGCGCTGCGCGGCGAGGAAGCCACCGAAATGCGCATCGTCGAAGCCGGCGCACGAATCGACCTGGGTGAACCCGAGAAAGCCGTCGTCACGCTTCAGGCCGAGAACCTCAAGCCGGGTCAGGTGGGAACCGGACCTGCGCGGCTGTTCTACGCGTACGCGTCCGCGCTGTACGCATCGGGCCGCCGTGACGAATCGATCACCTGGTTCATGAACGCGGCCGCAGCCGACGTCGAGGACGTGACCGACGCCGAGTTCCGTCTGACCGAACTCGCGAACGACGACGCACCGGTCGGCGATGACGAGCAGGCCGTCGACGGGGTGGACGTCCTCGCCGACAGCGCAGTCTCTGAGGCACCGGCGGCCGAGTCGTCGAGTGCTGAACCCGTGAGCGTCGAACCGGCCGCTGCTGAACCGGCCGCTGCTGAACCGGCCGCTGCTGAACCGGCCGCTGCTGAACCGGCCGCTGCTGAACCGGCCGCTGGTGAGTCCCCCGAGTTGCCCGCGGCAAAGGTAGCTGCCGAACCGGTCGTCGCACCGGAGCCGGTTGTCGTACCGGAGTCCGCCGGCGATCAGGAGGCCGACGACACCGAGACGATCGAAGGCGTGCAGGGGACCGCAGACCTGTCCAAGACGTCGAGTTTCGTCGACGACGACGTATCGGAGCTGATCGGGCTTTCGGACTCGGTCTCGCAGACCCTCGCCGATCGTTACGATGCACTCCTGCTCGATCTGGACGGCACTGTCTTTGCGGGCAACAAGGCGCTGCCGAATGCGGTCGACACCCTCGACCGGCTCGACATCCCCTGCTTCTTCGTGACGAACAACGCGAGTCGACGGCCCGCCGAGGTCGCTGCGCATCTCCGTGACCTCGGCTTCGACGCCACCGACGATCTCGTCGTCACCAGTGCGCAGTCGGGAGCGCGATTGCTGTCCGAGCATCTGGCACCGGGATCGCGGGCGCTGGTGATCGGGACCGATGGACTCGCGCAGGAGGTTCGCGAAGTCGGTATCGGCGTGACACGGAGCGCCGACGACCGTCCCGCGGCCGTGATCCAGGGGCATTCGACCGACACCGGCTGGGCGCAGCTGTCCGAGGCCGCTCTGGCCATCCGAGCCGGTGCGCTGTGGGTGGCCACCAACGTCGACGCCACGCTCCCGTCCGAGCGCGGTCTGCTCGTGGGCAACGGCTCGATGGTCGCAGCACTGCGCAGCGCGACCGGCAAGGAGCCGCTCGTCGCCGGCAAGCCTGCCGCCCCGCTGATGGCGGACGCGATCACGCGGGCCGCGGCCAACGCTCCGCTCGTCGTCGGCGATCGTCTCGACACCGACATCGAGGGTGCACACGCCGTCGGCATCGAGAGCGCACTGGTCCTCACTGGCGTCAGCACGGTCACCGACCTGCTGGCCGCGCCCCCAGAGCAGCGACCCACCTATGTCATCGACGACCTCGCGGGCATGTTCGACGACGTCGACGCGGTGCGCGTGGCCGACCAGCCGGGGTGGACCGTGAGCGTGGAGGCCTCGACGGTGAGCGTCTCCGGCTCGGGCGACGAGACAGGTGTCGTCCCGGCGCTCGCCGCTGCCACCTGGGCCGCGGTCGACGCCGGTACCGCGGATCCCGAGGAGCTACGGATCCGGGCCGAGGGCACGGCGCGGGAGAAGCTGGCGTCGCTGGGTGTCGCCCTCGTCGGCTAGCGTGGTTGACGATGACTTATCCGAGTGACGAGAGCAGTCGTTCGGACCTGAGCAGCGGTCCGACACCGAACAGCATGGCGCCCCGACCCGGTCCGGGCGCCATGCCACGTCGCCAGTACGACCCGATGGCAGCCCTGACCGACGACCTATCGTCGGGACCGGACGCCGATCTCGACCTGCCGGACGTCGAGGCCACGGTCTCTGAGCTTCTCGCCGAGGTCGACGAGCTGCGTGAGTCCGTCGGGGACACTTTTTCGCTGGCCGCACTCGAGCGCCAGGCGAACCTTCTCGAGCAGGCACACGATGCGCTGACCGCAGCGCTCGATGCGGTGGACCGACGATGAGTCGATCCCGGACGCGGCACTGACGATGGCGACCCGAGCACGACTCGACGCAGAACTCGTCCGGCGTGGCTTGGCCCGGTCCCGGGAGCAGGCGCGCGAACTCGTCGACGCCGGCGTCGTGAAGGTCAACGGAACGGTGGCGGCCAAGGCCGCGACCGGCGTCACCCGTGATACCCCGATCGTCGTCGTCGAGGCACCGAAAGACGACTGGGCGTCGCGCGGCGCCCACAAGCTCCTCGGCGCGCTCGAGGCGTTCGAACCCCAGGGTCTGACCCTCGCCGGCCGTCGGTGTCTCGATGCGGGCGCGTCGACCGGTGGCTTCACCGATGTGCTTCTGCGTCGCGAGGTCCGGGAGGTCGTCGCCGTGGATGTCGGCTACGGACAACTGATCTGGCGTCTGCAGAACGACGATCGGGTTCACGTCTACGACCGCACCAACGTCCGGCACCTCGAGCCCGAGCAGATCGGTGGTCAGGTCGACGTCGTGGTCGCCGACCTGTCCTTCATCTCGCTGGGACTCGTCCTACCCGCATTCGCCCGTTGCGCGGTTCCGGGAGCCGACCTGCTGCCGATGGTCAAACCCCAGTTCGAGGTGGGCAAGGACCGTGTCGGCGCCGGCGGAGTCGTGCGCGATCCCGAGTTGCGTGCCGAGGCGGTGCTGGGAGTGGCGACCGAGGCCGCTGCCCTCGGGCTCGAGACTCGTGGAGTCGTGGCCAGCCCACTGCCCGGCCCGTCGGGCAACGTCGAGTACTTCCTCTGGCTGCGTAACGAACCCGAAGGCCGGACGGGCGAGGAGTCGGGGGAGAGCGATAGGGTCGACCGGGCGGGATCGTCCGACGAGCTCCGCTCCATGATCGAGCGTGCGGTCGCGGAGGGACCGCGCTGAGCGCGGACCGACCGGCGCCCGTTCGGCTCGTCCCTGCTCGACCACACGTCCGACCACACTTCTCCGGGAGGGAACATCAGTGACCGACGAGTCGGTAGCCGAGTCCGCCGGTGCCCGCGAGTTCTTGGTGGTCGCCCACACCGGACGCGAGAACGTCATCGAGACGATCGAGGCGATCGCGCGCCACTGTGTTGCGGCCGGCGTCGCGCTGCGTGTCGTCGACCATGACACGCTCGATCGGGACGCTCCGGACCACGACGTGCTGTACCGCAACCGGGAGGGCGAAGCCTCGCGACCCGGCAACATCCCGGTGGATCCGGAGTACCTCCGTTCCCTGGGTGCGGTCGTCGAGGTCACCACGGCCGAGTCCGCGTCGGCCGAGGGTTGCGAGCTCGTCATCGTCCTGGGCGGTGACGGAACCTTCCTGCGCGCCGCCGAGCTGGCCTGCCCGGCCGGAGTGCCCGTCCTGGGCATCAATCTCGGGCACATCGGCTTCCTCGCCGAATCCGAGGCGCACAAGATCGACGAGGTGATGGCGCAGCTCATCGCCCGCGACTACCGCATCGAACCGCGGATGACCCTGGAGATCGACATCGTCGACCCGGCCGATCCCGACCCACCGACGGCCAGCAGCTGGGCCCTCAACGAGGTGGCGATCCTCAACACCAGCAAGAACGGCGTACTCGAACTCGTCACCGAGGTCGACGGTCGCCCGGTGTCCGCGTTCGGCGCCGACGGCGTGCTGGTCGCGACCCCGACCGGGTCGACGGCCTACGCGTTCTCGGCGGGCGGTCCGGTCATGTGGCCGGACCTCGAGGCCATCCTCGTCGTCCCGAACAATGCGCACGCGCTGTTCGCGCGGCCCATGGTGACCAGCCCGAGGTCGCGGATCGCCGTCGAGGTGGACAAGAACGGACGTTCGGCGGTCGCGCTGTGCGACGGCCGTCGAGCACTCGACGTGCCGGCCGGTGCTCGCGTCGAGGTCGTACGCAGCGAACGTCCGGTGAACTGGATCCGAATCGATTCCGATCCGTTCGCCGACCGGCTCGTGACCAAGTTCGCCCTCCCGGTCACGGGATGGCGAGGGAGGCAGGCATAGGGGTGCTCGAAGAACTGTCGATCACCGGACTCGGTGTCATCGAGGAGGCGCAGGCACGTTTCCACCCGGGCTTCACAGTGCTCACCGGTGAGACGGGCGCGGGCAAGACGATGATCGTCACCAGCCTGCACCTGCTGTCCGGGGCGCGCGCCGATGCGACGCGCGTCCGAACCGGTAGCGCCAAGGCCATCGTCGAGGGTCGGTTCCGGCTGGCGAACGCCGAGGGTGTGCAGAAGGATCCGGTGGTCGCCGACATCCTCGACTCCACCGGCGCCGAACTCGACGACGACGACACCGTGATCGCGGTCCGGTCGGTGAGCGCCGACGGTCGGTCGCGGGCACATCTGGGTGGCCGATCGGTGCCGGTCGGGGTGATGGGGCAACTCACCACCGCGGTTCTGGCCATCCACGGCCAGAACGATCAGCTCCGTCTCCTGCGACCGGAGCATCAACGGGCCGCGCTCGACACCTTCGGCGGCTCGAAGGCGACGGCTGCGCTGGAGGCGTACCGGAAGGCCCGGACCGCCTGGGTCGACATCCTCGACGAACTCGACGCCCGTCGCGCGAACTACCGTGAGCTCGCGCAGGAAGCCGACCGACTTCGTTTCGGCATCGATGAGATCGCCGCGGTCGACCCGATCCCGGGTGAGGACGAGGAACTCACCGCGACGATCCGGCGTCTGTCGGACCTCGAATCCATCCGCGGCGCCGCCGACCAGGCACACGACATCGTCGCCGGCGATTCGGGAGCATCGGTGATCGAGGGGTTGGGCACGGTGCGCACCCTTCTGGAGGGTGCCGCCGACGACACCCTGCGCGGACTGGTCCCGCGGGTCTCCGAAGCGCTCACCGTGATCACCGACGTCGGCGCCGAACTGACGGCGTTCACGTCGAGCCTTCCCGCCGATGCCGAAGAGCTCGACAAACTCCTGGCGCGTCAGGCCGAACTCAAGACACTCGTGCGCAAATACGCGCCCGACGTCGACGGCGTCATCGACTGGCGGCGTAAGGCCGAGGCCCGACTCGCCGAGATCGAGGACCCGCGGTCGTCGATCGAGGAACTCGAGACCGCCGCCGCGGCGGCGCTGGAAACGGTCGAGGCGGCTGCGACCAAGCTGCACGACCTGCGCGTCAAGGCGGCGTCGTCGATGGCCGGCAAGGTGTCCAAGGAGCTGAAGGGTCTCGCCATGGGTGACTCGACGCTCGCGGTCTCCGTCGGTCCCGAACCGGCCTCGCCGGAGGATCGGCTCGCGATCACGCTCGGCGGCAGCCGGGCTCATGCGGGGGCCGACGGCGCCGACAAGGTCGAATTCGCGCTCGTGGCGCACCCCGGAGCCACGCCACTGCCGATCGCGAAGTCTGCATCCGGCGGCGAACTGTCGCGCGTGATGCTCGCGCTCGAGGTGGTGCTCGCGGCGCCGACCTCCGGTTCGGTCATGGTGTTCGACGAGGTCGACGCCGGTGTCGGCGGGCGCGCCGCCGTGGAGATCGGCAAGCGACTGTCCCGTCTGGCCCGGGCCCACCAGGTCATCGTCGTCACCCACCTGCCCCAGGTCGCGGCCTTCGCCGACAACCACCTGGTCATCGGCAAGTCCAAGAAGGGTGCGCTGGTCACCAGCAGTGTGCGGACCCTCGACCGCGACGAGCGCGTCGCCGAACTGGCACGCATGCTCGCCGGGCTGGGGGAGTCCGACACCGGACGTGCGCACGCCGAGGAATTGCTGGCCACCGCGGAAGCGGAACGGGCGGCTCACTGACCTCGCACGGGCTGGGACCCCTGTTGCTTGTGTGACAAAAGTTTCTCGTGTTACGGCGCGCCTCCCGGGCTCCGTCGTGTCTTCGGTCAATCATTGCGGTCATGAAGATGCCTGCACTGCTCGCGCGTAACACCGAAGAACTGCCTGGCGTGACCGGTATCGCCAGGATCGACAAGAACACCAAGCGACTGCTCAACCGGGTCGGTCCGGGTGACATCGCCATCCTCGACGAGGTCGACCTGGACCGCGTCACCGCCGACGCCCTCGTCGAGGCCAACGTCGTCGCGGTGGTGAACGCCTCCCGCTCGATCACCGGCCGCTACCCGAACCTCGGTCCCGAGGTTCTCGTCGCGTCGGGCATCGTCCTACTCGACGATGTGGGCCCGGAGATCTTCAAGCGCGTCAAGGACGGAGCCAAGGTGCGCGTCCACGACGACCGGCTCTTCGTCGGTGAACGTCGTCTGGCGCTGGGCACCGAACTCGACGAGCGCGACATCGCCGACATCATGATCGGCGCCAAGGCGGGTCTCGTCGATCACCTGGAAGCCTTCTCCGGCAACACGATCGAATTCATCCGCAGCGAATCCCCGCTGCTGATCGACGGCGTGGGTGTGCCGGAGATCGACGTGGACCTTGCCGGCCGGCATGTGGTCATCGTCGGTGAGGGCGCCGACCGCGCCGCGGATCTGCGTGCGCTCAAGCCGTTCATCAAGGAGTACCAGCCGGTGATGGTCGGTGTGGGCACCGGCGCGGACACCCTGACGAAAGCCGGCTACAAGCCCGCTATCATCGTCGGCGACCCCGAGCACATCAAGACCCCGACGCTGAAATCCGGTGCGCAACTGGTGCTGCCGGCCGACACCGACGGACATGCCGCGGGCCTCGAGCGCATCCAGGACCTCGGTATCGGTGCCACCACCTTCCCCGCGGCGGGCTCCGCGGAAGACCTCGCCCTGCTGCTGACCGACTACCACGGCGCCGACCTGATCGTCACCGTCGGGTACCCGGGCTCCCTCGACGACTTCTTCGATCGTTCGCGTCGCGAGAGCAACCCGTCGATGTTCCTGACCCGTCTGAAGGTTGGGCAGAAGCTCGTCGACGCGAAAGCGGTTGCGACGCTGTACCGCAGTCGCGTGTCCGGCGCAGCCATCGCGTGTGTCGTCCTGGCCGCACTGGTCGCGGTGATCGCGGCCCTCCTGCTGTCCAACACCGGCACCGACGTCACCGATTGGATTGTCACGCAGTGGAATGCGCTGCTCGACTGGGCACGAGAGGTCTGGAATCGATAGGCGATGATCTCGCTACGACAGCATGCGATCTCACTGGTCGCGATCTTTCTGGCATTGGCGCTCGGACTCTTCCTCGGTTCGGGGTTCGTCGGGGATCGGGTGAACTCGATGACCGGGACCAGTAGGGACCGGATCGGTGATCTCGAAGACCAGCGCGACGACCTGAACGCGAAGCTCAACGCGTCCAACAGTTTCGATCTGGCGATCGGGCCCCGGCTCATCGCCAACACCCTGCGCGGCCAGTCGGTTCTGGTGGTCACCGCGCCGAACGCGGCCGAGGCCGACGTCGACGCCGTGAAGGAGAACATCTCCGGCGCCGGCGCGCGCTTCGCCGGTCAGATCGCGCTGACCGAGTCGCTCCTCGGCGACCAGAACGCCGAACAGCTGCGCACCATCGTCGACCAGACGATCCCGCCGGGTGCGATGTTGCGAGCCGAGCTGACCGACTCGGGCAGCCGGGCCGGTGACCTGCTCGGAACCCTGGTGCTCTCCGGCAAATCCACCCGCCCGGCATCGTCCGCCGACCGTCGGACCGGTCTCGCGACCCTGCGGGACGGCGGGTTCATCGACTACGTCAACAACGCGGTGACACCGGCCGATCTGATGGTCGTGGTGACCGGTGACGAGTTCGGCCCCGACTCGGGTGCACAGGGTGCGCTCGTGGCCCGCCTTGCCGCAGCGGCGTCCGTACGTGGCGTGGGAGGGGTGCTCGTGGGTCGGACCGGATCGGCCAACGGAAGCTCGCCGATCGCCGTGGTCCGTGCCGACCCGTCGCTGGCCAACGCGGTCTCCACGGTCGACAACGTCGACCAGCCGACCGGTCTCATCACGACGGTCCTGGCGCTCGCGGCCGAGGGGAAGGGTGCGACCGGGGCCTACGGCACCGGGGCCGGCGCCACCGCGGTCACCGTCGGGGCCGACGGCAAGCCGGCCGCCTGACCCCGCCGTCGAGCTGATTTCGGGTTCGGAGTGAGTACCGCCACGCCACGCGCCGGTGTGGCGGTACGGCGTGGCGGCCCAGTGGTGTTACCCTGGAGTCCCGTAGGTAATCAGGGCATCGGCCCTGATTCGGCCGACGGGAGACACGCTTTTGCGACCTTTGCGACACGTTCACGACACCAAGCACATCTTTGTCACTGGTGGCGTCGCCTCTTCACTGGGTAAGGGCCTCACGGCCTCGAGCCTGGGTCAACTTCTCACCTCTCGGGGCCTGCGGGTCACGATGCAGAAGCTCGATCCCTATCTGAATGTCGATCCCGGCACGATGAATCCTTTCCAACACGGAGAGGTCTTCGTGACCGAGGACGGCGCGGAGACCGACCTCGACGTCGGACACTACGAGCGCTTCCTGGACCGCAACCTCTCGCAGTCGGCGAATGTGACCACGGGACAGGTGTATTCGACGGTCATCGCCAAGGAGCGGCGCGGCGAGTACCTCGGTGAGACCGTGCAGGTGATCCCGCACATCACCGACGAACTCAAGTCGCGGGTGCTGGCCATGGGCGAGCCCGACGCCGACGGCGAGGTGCCCGACGTCGTCATCACCGAGATCGGCGGCACGGTCGGCGACATCGAGTCGCTGCCGTTCATCGAGGCCGCCCGCCAGGTGCGCCATGACGTCGGCCGCGACAACGTCTTCTTCCTGCACGTGTCGCTGGTGCCCTACCTCGCGCCGTCGGGGGAGCTCAAGACCAAGCCGACCCAGCACTCGGTCGCCGCGCTGCGCAACGTCGGTATCCAGCCCGACGCGTTGATCCTGCGCTGCGACCGCGACGTGCCCGAGGGACTCAAGAAGAAGATCGCGCTGATGTGCGACGTCGAACTCGACGGCGTGATCTCGACCCCCGACGCGCCGTCGATCTACGACATCCCCAAGGTGCTGCACAACGAGCATCTCGACGCGTACGTGGTCCGCAAGCTGGGGCTGCCCTTCCGTGATGTCGACTGGACGGTCTGGGGCGAACTGCTCCACCGCGTCCACGAGCCGCGCGAAACCGTGCGGGTGGCGCTGGTCGGCAAGTACGTCGACCTGCCCGACGCCTACCTGTCGGTCACCGAGGCCATCCGTGCCGGCGGTTTCGCCTGGAAGGCACGCACCGAGATCAAGTGGGTGCCGTCGGATGACTGCCAG
Source organism: Gordonia sp. GONU (assembly GCF_024733855.1). Taxonomy (NCBI): domain Bacteria; kingdom Bacillati; phylum Actinomycetota; class Actinomycetes; order Mycobacteriales; family Gordoniaceae; genus Gordonia; species Gordonia sp. GONU. The sequence goes on along the minus strand of NZ_JANRHB010000039.1, from coordinate 41,756 downwards.
ACCCCGGCGGGTGCGCAGGCCGCGCTCGGGGACGTCGACGCGATCCTGATCCCCGGCGGATTCGGCATCCGCGGCATCGAGGGCAAGGTCGGCGCCATCTCGTACGCGCGGCGCCGCGGCATCCCGCTCCTCGGCCTCTGCCTGGGGCTCCAGTGTGTGGTCATCGAGGCCGCCCGTTCGGTGGGGCTCGACGAGGCCAGTTCGACCGAATTCGATCCCGACACCCCGCATCCGGTGATCTCGACGATGGCCGACCAGGCGGACGCGGTGGCCGGCGAGGCGGACCTGGGCGGCACGATGCGCCTCGGTGCCTACGACGCGGTCCTGAAGGCGGGTTCGGTCGTCGCGGAGTCGTACGGTACCCGCGAGGTGTCCGAGCGTCACCGTCACCGTTTCGAGGTCAACAACGCCTACCGCGACAAGATCGCCGATTCGGGTCTGGTCTTCTCGGGGACCTCGCCCGACGGGCACCTCGTCGAATTCGTCGAATACCCCAAGTCGGTGCATCCGTTCTTCGTCGCCACCCAGGCGCACCCGGAGCTCAAGAGCCGTCCGACGCGACCGCACCCGCTGTTCCGCTCGTTCATCGAGGCCGCTTTGAAATACAAGGCAGCCGAACGCCTTCCGGTGGATCTCGGTGACGAGTACGAGTCGAACGACGCCCCGGCCGGCACCGTCGCGGCGGTCAACGACGTCACCGTCGAACCGGTCGCCGGGATCGACGAGATCGGCGTCGAGGGCTGACCGGGTTGGGCGGCCACGAGTTCGACGTCAACGGAACCCGCACCGTCTACGACGGTGCGATCATCACGTTGCGCGTCGACGACGTGGCCATGCCCGGCGGGCGAGTCGCCGAGCGGGAGGTCGTCGAACACTTCGGTGCGGTCGCGATCCTCGCGCGTGACGAGAACCGCCGGATCGCCATGGTGCGCCAGTACCGGCATCCGATCGGCCGCCGCCTCCTCGAGTTGCCGGCCGGCCTTCTCGACCAGGACGGTGAGGCGCCGCTGGCTGCGGCGCAGCGCGAGCTGGCCGAGGAGGCCGACCTGGCCGCCGACACCTGGCACGTCCTCGTCGATCTGGCGCTCTCACCGGGTTTCACCGACGAGGCACTTCGCCTCTACCTGGCCGAGGACCTACATCGCCTCGACGAGGCGGAGCGCGTCGACGAGGAAGCCGACATGGAGGTCGAGTGGGTGTCGCTCGACGACGCGGTCGCGATGGTGCTGGCCGGCGAGATCGTGAACGCCACCAGCGTCGCGGGCATCCTGGCCGCCTCGGCGGCGGAACGGTCGGGGATCGGGCTGCGCGGGACAGATGCCCCGTGGCCCGAGGAGCCGACCGCGCTCCGGGACCGCCGGCGTCGCTCGTGAACACGTCAGTCGTGAGTCGCCCGTGACGATCGCCGCCGCCATCTCGCGCTTCCTCGATCACCTCACCGTCGAACGAGGTGCGGCGGCCAACACCGTGTCGTCCTACCGTCGTGATCTCGAGCGGTACCGGCGATATCTCGAATCGCGCGACATCGCGTCGATCGACGCGGTGACCGAGGAGGACGTGCGTGAATTCCTCGTCGACCTGCGTCGAGGGGATCCGGACGCCGGGTTCCCGCCCCTCGCGGACAGCTCGATCGCGCGAACCGTGGTGGCGACCAGGCGCTTTCACAAGTTCGCGGTCGACGAGGGGATGGTTGCGACGGACGTCGCGCAGGCGGTCCGTCCGCCGAGGCCGGCGCGCCGTCTCCCGAAGTCGCTGCCCGTCGACGAGGTGCTGGCCATCCTCGAGGCCGCCGGTGCCGAAGATCATCCCCGCGCCCTGCGCGATCGCGCCCTGCTGGAATTCCTCTACAGCTGCGGCGCCCGCATCTCCGAGGCCACCTCGCTCGACATCGACGACCTCGACCTCGACACCCGGGCGGTACGCCTACGGGGCAAGGGCGGCAAGGAGCGTCTCGTCCCGCTGGGCGGACCGGCGATCGACGCCATCGACGCCTATCTCGTCCGCGGCCGTCCCGCGCTGGTGTCGCGGGCGACGCCGGCGCTGTTCCTCAATGCCCGGGGCGGGCGACTCTCGCGTCAGTCGGCGTGGCAGGTACTGGTCACCGCCGCCGAACGTGCCGGGTTGGACAAGGCCGTCTCCCCGCACACCCTGCGGCACAGCTTCGCGACCCATCTCCTCGACGGCGGCGCCGACGTCCGCGTCGTCCAGGAGCTGCTCGGACACGCCTCGGTGACCACCACGCAGGTGTACACACTCGTGACGGTGAACACGATGCGCGAGGTGTATGCCGTCGCACATCCGCGTGCCCGCTGACCGCGCGCCGACAGCGGGTCGACGCCCGCGATGTCCTAGGCTGATACGAGTCGTCGTCCACGGACCGGCATTTCCGCCCGGCCGGCCGACGCGCATCGGGTACCGAAGAGTGAAGGGAGCGGCGGGCACGTGACCACTCCGAGCACACTGCGGTCTGGCACCCGACTCGAGTGTTCGGGGACGCGATCGTGACCTCCGCGGGCGATCAGTACAGCATCCAGGTGTCGCCGGGACATGACGCCGACGAGGTCGATCACCACGGCACCGGCGAGATCGGTCCCACCGGACGGCCCTATCGAGAGGTCCCCGAGCCGAGACCACTCGACCGTCACGGTCCGGCCACCGTCATCGCCGTGTGCAACCAGAAGGGCGGGGTCGGCAAGACCACCTCGACCATCAACCTCGGGGCCGCGCTCGCCGAGTACGGCCGCCGCGTGTTGCTCGTCGACCTCGATCCGCAGGGCGCGTTGTCCGCGGGACTGGGTGTGCCGCACCACGAACTCGAGCAGACGGTCTACAACCTCCTCGTCCCGCCGCAGGTGGCCACCGACGAGGTGCTGATGCGCACACGCGTCGACGGACTCGACCTGCTGCCGAGCAACATCGACCTGTCGGCCGCGGAGATCCAGCTCGTCACGGAGGTGGGACGCGAACAGTCCCTGGCCCGTGCGCTGCACCCGGTGCTCGACCGCTACGACGTGGTGCTGATCGACTGCCAGCCCTCGCTCGGCCTGCTCACCGTGAACGCCCTCGCCTGCGCGGACACCGTGCTGATCCCGATGGAGTGCGAATACTTCTCGCTGCGTGGCCTGGCGCTGCTCACCGACACGATCAACAAGGTGCGCGACCGTCTCAACCCGCGCCTGGACCTCGGTGGCATCCTCGTCACCATGTTCGACGCCCGCACGCTGCATTCCCGCGAGGTGATGGCGCGTGTGGTCGAGGTGTTCGGCGACGCCGTCTACGACACCGTGATCTCCCGGACCGTCCGTTTCCCGGAGACGAGCGTCGCCGGTGAACCGATCACCTCGTGGGCACCTCGGTCGGCCGGCGCGAAGGCCTACCGGGCGCTGGCGCGTGAGGTGATCGCGCGCAACGTGAAGGGCGCATGACCGTCGACACCGACCACGCCGTGACCGAGTCCGACGGGTCCGAGGTCGAAGCGCCGGTCGAGGCGTCGGAGCCGGTCGGGGACACCCCTGATGGGAGTGACGAGGCCACCGAATCCGGTTTCCGGGTCAAGCTCCGCAATTTCGAGGGACCCTTCGACCTGCTGCTGAACCTGATCTCGCAGCATCGGCTCGATGTCACCGAGGTCGCGCTGCACGAGGTGACCGACGACTTCATCGCCTATACCCGCGAACTCGGTCCGGAGGTCGGGCTCGACCAGACCACCGAGTTCCTCGTCGTGGCGGCCACGCTGCTCGATCTCAAGGCGGCCCGGCTGTTGCCGTCCGGCGAGGTCGACGACCCCGAGGACCTGGCCCTGCTCGAAGCCCGCGACCTGCTGTTCGCGCGGCTGCTCCAGTACCGGGCGTACAAGCAGGTGGCACAGTTGTTCGGCGAACTGGAAGCCGCCGCGCTTCAACGTTATCCGCGCGCCGTCTCGCTGGAGCAACGGTTCGAGGACCTGTTGCCGGAGGTCACGCTCGGCGTCGACGCCGCTGGTTTCGTGCAGGTGGCCGCGGCGGCGATGACCCCGCGACCCGTGCCGACGGTCGGACTCGACCATCTCCACGACGTGCAGTCGGTGTCGGTGCCGGGTCAGGCCCGGCGGATGGCGGCACTGCTCAGCGCGTCGACCGGCGAATGGGTCACGTTCCGCGCTCTCACCGCCGACTGCGGGAGCGGACTCGAGATCGTCGGCAGCTTCCTCGGATTGCTGGAGCTCTACCGCGATCAGGCCATCACCTTCGAGCAACCCGAGGCTCTCGGCGATCTCGCGGTGATGTGGACCGGCGAACGCGAGATCGACGACCTGCGCATCGACAAGGCAGAGGATTACGGATGACCGACGGACCGATCGAGGACGCCGACGACGTGAACGACGAGGCTCTCGCCGAATCGGCAACCGACGCCCCGGCGTCGGCGGAGAGTGCGACCGACCACGGCCCCGCCGACCCCGAGCAGACGGCGCTGACGGGGGAGGACGAGGTCGAGGTCCTCGACGACGCGACCCTGCGGGCGGCACTCGAGGCCGTGCTGCTCGTCGTCGACACCCCGGTGACCACCGAGGAGTTGGCCAACGCCGTCGACCAGGACCGGACACGCGTGCGCGAGATGCTCAACGCGATGGCCGCCGAGCTCACCGCGGCGCGCAGCGGCATCGACCTGCGTTTCGCGGGCGACGGCTGGCGGTTGTACACCCGGGCGGACTACGCACCGTACGTGGAGAGGTTGCTGCTCGACGGGGCGCGGTCGAAGCTGACGCGCGCCGCGTTGGAGACACTGGCCGTGATCGCTTACCGGCAGCCGGTGACCCGCGCACGGGTCAGCGCGATCCGTGGTGTGAACGTCGACGGCGTGATCCGCACCCTCGTCGCGCGCGGCCTGATCAACGAGGTCGGCCAGGACCCGCAGACCAACGCCACGACCTACGCGACCACCGAGTTGTTCCTCGAGCGTCTCGGTCTCGCCTCGCTGTCCGAACTGCCCGATCTGGCGCCGCTGCTGCCCGACGTCGACCTCATCGACGACCTGGACGACGAGCTGCTGTCGGATCCCCGATTCGCCAAACTGTCCCCTCAGCCGTCAGACTCGAAGGTACTGGTCACCGACGGTGACCTGAATGATGACTAGAACCGCATAGGTCCACCCACACACAGGATTGAGAACAATGGCTTCCGCTGGCCGAGATGGCTCACCGGGAAAACGCCGCAAGGGCGCCCCCGCACAGCAACCGCGAACCAAGAAGACGCACCGCAAGGGGTCGTCGAAACCGAACGCCGATGTCGGGAAGATCCGGCTCAACAACGCCCGGCCCGCACGCCATCAGGTGGCGCCGGAGCAGGTGAGCGGCACGGGACCGGCCTTCGTCGAGGACGGTGTGCGACTCCAGAAGGTACTCGCCCAGGCCGGCGTCGCCTCGCGCCGCGGCGCCGAGGAGATGATCGCCGCCGGACGTGTGAAGGTCGACGGCGTCGTCGTCACCGAGCAGGGCCTGCGCATCAACCCCGACACCGCGATCATCCACGTCGACGATGCACGCGTGATCATGGACGAGACGCGTCAGTACCTCGCGTTCAACAAGCCCAAGGGCTGGCAGTCGACCATGGCCGACGACCAGGGTCGTCCGTGCGTCGGTGACGTGGTCGCCGAACGCGTGATGGCCGGACAGCGTCTCTTCCACGTCGGCCGCCTCGACGCCGACACCGAAGGTCTGCTGCTGCTCACCAACGACGGCGAGCTGGCCCACCGGCTGATGCACCCGTCGTTCGAGGTGCCCAAGACCTACCTCGCGACCCTGAAGGGTGAGGTGCCCCGCGGGGTCGCTCGTCAACTCCGTGAGGGGATCGAACTCGAGGACGGTCCGGTCAAGGTCGACAGGTTCACCGTCATCGAGGTCCACGAGGGACAGTCGCTGGTGCGGATCACCCTGCACGAGGGCCGGAACCGCATCGTGCGCCGCATGATGGACGAGGTCGGCTTCCCGGTCACGAAACTCGTTCGCACGCATGTGGGTACCGTCGCGCTCGGAGAGCAACGGCCGGGCAGCCTGCGTGTCCTCGGCAACGACGAGGTCGGCGCGCTGTACAAGGCGGTCGGGCTGTGACCGCTGGCACCACGCGCGTCGTCGCCATCGACGGGCCGGCCGGTACGGGCAAGTCGTCGGTGTCGAAGCTGCTCGCCGAGAAGGTCGGTGCCAGCTACCTCGACACCGGTGCGATGTACCGCGCGGTGACCCTGGCGGTCCTCGATGCCGGTGTGGCACTTGATGATCCGGCCGGTATCGCCCGGGTCGTGGACGCGGTCGACATCGAGTTGATCCCCACCGGAGACGGGTCGTCGACGGTGTTGCTCGACGGTCGCGATGTGTCCGGGCCGATCCGGACCGACCATGTGACCAGCGCGGTCTCGGCGGTGTCCGCCGTTCCCGAGGTGCGAACCAAACTCGTTGCGCTGCAGCGGCAGAACGCGCAGGACCGCTTCGTGGTGGTCGAGGGACGCGACATCGGGACCGTGGTGTTCCCGGCCGCCGACGTCAAGATCTTCCTGACCGCGACGCCGGAGGCACGCGCTGACCGGCGGCACAAGCAGAACCTGGCCGCGGGTCGCGACAGCGACTACGCAGCCGTTCTCGACAGCGTGAACCGCCGCGATCATCTCGATTCGACGCGCGCGGTGTCGCCGTTGCGTGCCGCCGACGATGCCGTCGTCGTCGACACCAGCGACAAGACCCTGATGGAGGTGCTCGACGAACTGAGCGGCCTCGTGGAGACCCGGATCGGAGCATCAGAACGGTGAGCGACAACTTCGAGACCGATGTGGCGGCGTTGCCGGGTGACGGCACGTGGGCGGACGAATCCGATTGGCAGCTGGCCGATATCGAGGGTGCCGACGGTGCCGCCGAGTTCGAGCACATGCCGGTGCTGGCGATCGTCGGGCGACCCAACGTGGGCAAGTCCACTCTCGTCAACCGCATCCTCGGCCGTCGCGAGGCCGTGGTCGAGGACATCCCGGGAGTCACGCGTGACCGTGTGTCCTACTCGGCGAGCTGGTCGGGACGTAGCTTCACGGTCGTCGACACGGGCGGCTGGGAACCCGACGCCAAGGGTCTGCAGCAGGCAGTCGCGGCCCAGGCCGAGCTCGCGATGCGGACCGCCGACGCCATCGTCGTGGTCGTCGATGCGACCGTGGGCGCCACCGCCACCGACGAGGCCGTGGCGCGTGTCCTGCGACGGTCGAAGACCCCGGTGATCCTGTGCGCCAACAAGGTCGACAGCGAGCGCATGGAGGCAGACACGGCCGCCCTGTGGTCGCTGGGACTCGGCGAGCCGCACCCGGTGTCGGCGGCGCACGGTCGTGGCGCCGGTGACCTGCTCGACGTCATCCTGGAGAAGCTGCCCGCGACTCCGCGCGAGGCGCCGGTGCTGGGCGGCCCGCGTCGTGTGGCACTCGTCGGCAAGCCGAACGTGGGCAAGAGCTCGCTGTTGAACAAGCTGGCCGGCACCGAGCGTTCCGTCGTCGACAACGTCGCCGGGACCACCGTCGACCCCGTCGACGAGATCGTCGAAGTCGGCGGCAAGACCTGGCATTTCGTCGACACCGCCGGCCTGCGGCGCAAGGTGCGCACCGCGAGTGGTCACGAGTACTACGCGTCGTTGCGGACGCGGTCGGCACTCGACGCCGCCGAGGTGGCGATCCTGCTGATCGACGCGTCGGAGCCGATCACCGAGCAGGACCTTCGCGTGCTGTCGCTCATCATCGAGAGCGGTCGTGCGCTGGTCATCGCGTTCAACAAGTGGGACCTGGTCGACGAGGATCGTCGTTACCAGCTCGACAAGGAGATCGATCGCGAGCTCGCCCGCGTGCCGTGGGCGCGCCGGGTGAACATCTCGGCGTCGACCGGTCGTGCGGTCCAGAAGCTGGTACCCGCGATGGAGAGCGCACTCGACTCGTGGGACAAGCGCATCTCGACCGGACCGCTGAACAGCTGGCTCAAGGACGTCATCGCGGCCAACCCGCCGCCGCTGCGCGGCGGGCGACAGCCGCGCGTGATGTTCGCGACCCAGGCGTCGGTACGACCGCCGACCTTCGTGCTCTTCACCACCGGCTTCCTCGAGGCCGGCTACCGCCGCTTCCTGGAGCGTCGCCTGCGCGAGGAGTTCAACTTCGACGGCTCGCCGGTACGCATCAACGTGCGTGTGCGCGACAAGCGGGAGCAGCGTCGCAAACGCTGACCGCAGACCCACCCTTTTTCGGCAGAATCACCCCCGCGTCGGGTGGTGCGTTTGCCGAAAACTGGTGGGTTTGACTGGGTCTGGCAATCGTCACCGGCGGTTGGATCTGGTTCAAGATGCGGTCCGCGGTCTAGGTCGCGGTAGCAGATGTCGTCGATCGTTGCGCCCGGCGCCACGTTTCGCGACATCTGACGACCGGCCGGGAACCCCGCCTGACCAGGCGATTGGTTCCGAACGGCAGTCGTCGGCTAGGCTTTATCTCGCTCCGCTTGAGCAGGGAGCAACGGGCTGTGGCGCAGTTTGGTAGCGCACTTGACTGGGGGTCAAGTGGTCGCAGGTTCAAATCCTGTCAGCCCGACAGAGCAGGCCCCGTCCGCATTGCGGACGGGGCCTTCGTCTTGTCACGGACTCTTGTCGACGCGATCGAAATACTCGACGATCCTTCCTGCACGAACAGGCCGTCCGCTGAGGAAGTTCGGGGTCGGCGGGGTGCACGCAGAATCGTGGTCAGCACCGGTCGAGCTCACCGAACCGGGCGAGCAGCCGGTCGATCGCGGTGCAGTCCTGCAGAAATCGGCGGCGATCGGGGTCCTCGGCGACCTCGCGCAGCATCGCATCGCCGGCCGGGACCTGTTCGACGGCGAGGATCGCCGACCACGTCGTCCCATCGGTGGCCGTGAACGCGTCGACGCCATCACGCAGGGCCCGCGCCAGGATGTTCCGGTCGTGTCGGTCGAGCCGGTCGTGGACCATGGCGATCATCTCGGACGCAACCGAGGCGTGTGCGCGCTCGTCTCGGCGGTGCAACGCGATGGTGGCTTGGTGCACCGGTTGGATCGTCCGGTCGTCGGCGATCAGGGTCAGGTAGTCCGCGATCGAGGTCTCCGCGACCGTCGCGTACGCGAGGGTCGTCAAGGCCGCGGCACGCGCCGATTCCGCCCGCGAGAGCGCCTCCCGATGCCGCCGCACGGTCGACGTCTCCGGCAAGGCTGCGTCCGGCAGCGCCCAGCCGCGTCGACGCCGGGTCAGCGCGGACGCGTTCAGGTGCATCAGCGTGTGGTACTCCTCGTCGACCATCGACTGCACCACCGCCGCCCGGCCCGCATCGGAGAAGCCGGTGCCGAACGCGTCCCGGAAAAGCAGCCCGAAACCAGGTGTCACCACGTCCTGTTCGATGTCGACGACATTCTTGTTGTAGGCGATCCACGCCCACGCCAGGATGCGGGACCGGACACCCTCGTCGAGCCGCTCCCAGACCGGATGCCCGGCGAAGGGGAGCAGCACCTCTGGGTAGTCGACGCAGGTGTCGTCGTAGAGGTCGTCCATCGTGAGCGAGTCGAGTTCGGGTTCGGCGCGCCGGACCGTCGCCCGCCGTGGCCAGCTGCGGACCAGTCCCGCGATCACCGCAGACTGCACCGGATCGGAGGAGTCGTGCTCAGGCAGGTGGGCGGTCATTGCGACAGTCCTTCGAACATCCGCGCACACAGTTGTGCGTAGCCGTCGGCGTGATCGTTCAGCGGGACACCTGCCTCGGCGAGCAGCGCGGTGAAGTCGTCGGCGTCGCCGGCGCACGCATTCGACACCCGGGACACGGCCCGTGCCAACGCCTCTCGTGCTGCCGGTGCACACGGGTTCGACGCCTGCACGTCCCGGTACACCTCGGGTGTTCCGCCGGTGATCCGCGCCAGCAGTGCGGACATCGTCGTGAACGGGGGTGTGGCCAGCGCAGCCGCCTCGTCGGCGTCGACTCCGAGGTCGGCCAGCGCACACCCGAACGACAGGATCGTCGCATGGGTGAGGGCCTGCACCGCCGCGCACACCCGGTCGTGCCGGTCCGCGGTCGTGACCTCCACCCGTGCGCCCCACCGTGCGAGGTCCTCGAGCAGACGGTCTGCGCCCGCGCCGCCCCGATGGACGACCACCGCGACCGTGCGCCCGGGGAGGCCGAGAGACGGCGCGAACATCGGGTTGATCCCGACGATCGACCCACCCCAGGAGACATCGGACTCGTCGAGATCGGCCGCATCGAGATCGGCCGTGTCGAGATCGGCGACGGCCGACGAAAACCGCGTCTTGACCGACAGCGTCTCCACCAACAGCGCCGTCGGGCGCATTAGTCGTGTCACGGCTCCTAGCGTGGCGAGCGCTACCTCCTCCGGGACCGCAAGGACCACGACGTCCGCCTCGCCCAGCAGGGCCTCCGTCGCCGGGTCGGGGCGTCGGATGTCGCGCCCACAGCGGGCATCGATCACGTGCACGGTGTTCCCGTCACCGCGCCACCGGTCGGCGAGCATCGTCCCGATCGCCCCGGCGCCGCCGGCGACGACCACCGACCGTGCACCTGGGACGGGTGGCGCGGTCACGGGTCGCTCTCTTCGGCGACAGACAGGCAGCGGCGCATCGTCAGCGCCTTGACCATCGTCTCCTCGAACTCCTCGTCCGGATCCGACAGCGCGACGATCGCGCCGCCGACCCCGAACGTCACCTCGGAACCGGTCGCGACCATGGTGCGGATCACGATCGACAGGTCGGCGGTTCCGGTCAGCGAGAAGTAGCCGATCGCGCCCGAATACACCCCCCTCGGACCGGCTTCGAGTTTGTCGATGATCTCCATCGTGCGGATCTTCGGCGCACCCGTCATCGATCCGCCGGGGAACGCCGCCCGCACACAGTCGACCGCTGACAGCCCCTCGCGCAGCGTCCCGCGCACCGTCGACACCATCTGGTGCACGGGCGCGTACGTCTCGATGTCGAACAGGGAGGGCACGTGTACCGATCCCGGCACGCAGACCCGCGACAGGTCGTTGCGGACGAGGTCGACGATCATCAGGTTCTCCGACCGGTCCTTCTCGCTGGCTCGCAGGTCGCACCGAAACCCCTGGTCCTCGACGGGGTCCGCCGACCGCGGCCGGGTGCCCTTGATCGGTTTCGACTCCACGGTCCGGTCCGCACCCACCTTCAGGAATCGTTCCGGGGACGCGCTGAGCACCGACAGTCCCGAGAACTGGAGCAGCGCGTTGTAGGGCATCGGGCTGATCTCGCGCAGACACGAGTACCCGGACACGGGATCGAGGCTGCGGTGCACGGTGGCCGTGTTCGTCAGGCACACCTCGTAGGACTCCCCGGAGCGGATCTCCGCCAGGCATTGTTCGATGAGCCTCAAGTACGTCGGGTGGTTGTGCCGGAATACGATCGGCACCTCTTCCGACGCCGGGACCAGTGGGGGAGCCGTCACTGGTGGCTCGGGGAGCGTGTCCTGCATCGCACCGATGGTCGACGCCGTGTCGTGTAACCACCGCGCGGTATCGGGGTCGGCGGTGTCGGGATCCGGGCCGTCCACCGATTCGAGTGCCAGCGCGTACGCACATCCCCGCTCGTGGTCGATAACCACGGCCCGGTCCGCGAACACGAGCGCCGCATCGGCCTGCTCGGACGCGTGGGCCAGCTGCCCGCCGGTGTCCGCCTTGAGTTCGTAGCCGAGATAGCCGACGTAGCCGAGACAGAACCCGAACGGTGGATCCGAGCGCGGCGCCACTGACCGCTCCCGTAGTTGCGCGCCGAGATAGTCGAAGAAGGTGCTGCGGATCTTCTCCACCGTCCCGTCCGAATGTTCCACTCGCACAGTCATTTCCGGGACACGATAGGTCACGTACTCGGCGCGCGGACCCGAGCAGTCACCCATCACGGAGAACCGGCCCTCCGCTTCGTCGGCCGCCGACCCGTCCAGCCAGTAGCTGTTCGGTCCACCGGCGAACAACCGCTCGTACACCGCCCCGGGGTCCACGACCCGGTCCACCTTCACCGACCGGATCCGGTAACGGTCTCTCGGCTTCGTCGCCGGCGCCTCGGCTTCCGCTGCCGTCGGGGGAGTCCTTGCCGCCCGGGTCGGCCGGGGCGCCCGCACCGGCGTCGCTGCCGCGAAGTTCGCCAGGAGTTCCCGGCCGTACTCGGAGCAGATCGATTCCGGGTGAAACTGCACCCCCCACAACGGCAGTTCCCGATGACGTACCGCCATCAGGACACCGTCGTCCGACCACGCCTGGACCTCCAACACGTTGGGGACCTCCACGACCGCCAAGGAGTGGTACCTCACCGCCCGGAACGGGGACGGCAGTCCCGCGAACAGGCCTCTGCCGTCGTGGTGCACCGCGCTGATCCGTCCGTGTCGAGGTTCGGGCGCCGGCACCACCGGGCTGCCGAACACGTGACACAGTCCCTGGTGGCCCAGACACACGCCGAGTACGGGAAGCCCGCTGTCGGTCAGGACCCGCGCGCTGATCCCGAAGTCGCGCGCGCAGTCCGGCCGGCCCGGGCCGGGGGAGACCACCACGTTGTCGAACGCCGTCAGGTCCACCGACGACCACGGCACGTCGTTGGCGACGACCGTCGGCTCCCGGCCGTTGACCTCCGTCAACAACGCGTACAGGTTGTACGTGAACGAGTCGTAGTTGTCGATGAGTAGTGTCCGCACGGCGGCCACCTCAGTCCGTGCTCGGGCCGCCGATGTCCGCGGCAATCCGTTCGGTGAGGGCACGATCCGGTCCTGCGTTCTCGGCCGGGACGCTGTTGGTCCGCAGTTCCTCGCTCACCACGATCAGGTCCTCCACCCGGCAGGTCTCCGAGATGAGCAGGTCGTAGAGGTCGTGCAGGAATTGCGGGGAGAGGTCGTGATCGAGGGCGTACCGGTGGGCATGCTCGTGCACCGCTCCGACACGGCGCGGCTGCATCACCGGAATGGTGTATCGCTGCTTGAGGTGCGCGATGCGGGTGCACACCTCTATCCGGGCGCGCACGTCCTCGAGCAGTCGGTCGTCGATACCGTCCAACTCCGCACGGAGGTCCGCGAGCTCGCGTTCGCCGACGTCGCTCCCACCCAGCATCTGTCCCTTGTCGCCCATCGATTCGTTCACGGCACGACCACCTTGCGCTGTCTGAAGGGAAGTGCGGCCCGCCAACTTGAACCGCCGAGATGCGACGCCGACCTCGACTGGTCCTGCGCCCGGTTCGGGCTCGCGAACCGCGTCCCCCGACTCGGTCCATGGTCGCACCGACCGCGTGCACTGTGAGGGAGTTGGCGTCACCGCCCGGTCACGATTCACCAACGACCGCGACGTCACTGTCGTCCGATCAGATGGGGGGTGGTTCGATCGCGTCGGTCTGGCCGTGTCCGCGCGGCCCACGAACTCGTGTCGGGTCAGTGGGACGGTCGGACGGGGCGTTCAAGCGGGCAGCGGCACCCCGACGTCGGCGCCGCCCTCTTCGGTGAGCCGAGCGCCCATCCGGGTGAAGGTGGGGGTGGTGATGAATCCGCCGGCGAAGAGGGCTTCGCCCTGGCGGAATTCGGGTGACTCGGCCAGCAGGTGTTCGCCGACGAATCCGAAGGTGTCGGCGAGTTCGGCGAGATCGCGTGGTGCGTTCATCCGCATGAGGCACAGGTTGTCGCACTGGGACAGCACGTTGGGGTGGATCTTCGTCGGCCGTTGCGTGGACAGGAGAAGCCAGAGACCGAACTTGCGGCCTTCGGCTGCAATCTGCACGACGCGATCGATCAGGGCCTGCTCTACGGCGCTCGTGGCGACGGGCGGGCAGATGTTGTGGGCCTCGTCGATGACGATCAGGACGGGTCGACGTTCTTCGCGGCGAGCCCACAGGTGTTCGAGCACGCTGAGGGCGGCGACCTTGGGTTCCGCCGGGTGGGCGAACCCGCCCAGGTCGAGCACTGTGGCCTGTGGGCGTTCGTCGATGATGTCGGTGGCCGCGACCTCGCCCCGCGCCCACAGGTCCCAGTCGAGGACCTGGAGGTTCTCGATCCGCTTGGCCAGCCGCTGGTGGCCGGGGTCGTCGGAGGCGCGCAGCGCTGTGATGTAGGTGCTCTGGTCCGGCGTGCCGGTGAGAGTGGCGTCGGCGTGGAGCAGGACGTTGTACTCGTCGGCGTCGGCGATCGGGTCCAGCTGCAGGACCGCGGCCTTCGCGGCGAGCGGCAGGTCGGTGAACCGCGTCCGCAGCTGGGGGAGGTCGCGCCGCGTCGAATGCAGCACCCGGATGTCGGATGCGGCGATGGTCGCGGCGGCTTCGGGGTCGGAGGTGTCCCTCGTCTCCGGCAACCGGGTGAAGTCGGCATTCGGGTCGAGGATGAGCAGCGGGAGTCGGGTGCTCAGGAGCAACTGCTCCAGCACCACACCGAGCGCGTAGGTCTTGCCCGAACCGCTCTGGCCGCACCAGAAGGTGTGACGGTTGAACTTCAAGGCGGAGAGAACGACTTCGGACGTCGCGTCGTCGCGATGGCTTCCCACTGTCAGCTGAACCACGCCTGAACAATACGGCGTCGGAGGCCTCGGCACCGACTCGCACGGTCGCGTGGCGCGGTGTCGGGGAATCGCCACCTGCGCCCGAGAGCGCTACTCATTGCTGGCGCTGCGATGTTCAGGTGGCGATCCCGGCCTTCACTTGCGGGCGTGCCGCAGGTACCCGTACAGGGCGGCACGATAGCCACGGGTGTAGCTGGGTTCCTCGTCGTCGGGGTCGGGCGGGCAGTCGAGGGTCGACGATGCGAGCTGACGTGCCCACGGTGCCGGCAGTGCGCACAGCGCGGCTTCCGCGTCGTCGAACCCCTTCTGGAAGAGATCGGGATCGAGATGCTCGTCGAGGTCGGCGTCGTAGATCGGGAACGACGTGGGAAGCCGGGTGACGACGCCGTATTCGGTGACGATGTCGAGGTCGGGGAGCTCGTGCTCGTGATCTGTCAACGGACCGTGCGCCTTTCGGCGAGAGTACGGTAGAGCGTTGCACGGCTGACCCCCAGCGCCTGGGCGATCCTCGGCACGGATTCGCCTGCGGCACGCATCTGTTCGGCACGCAGCACCTGCTCGTCGTCGAGGACACGGGGGCGTCCGACCGTCGATGCAGGCTGCCGGTGTGTCGTCGTGGTCCGCGGCCTCGACGAGCCGAGCCCGGGGGAGGGGTCGTCGAGTTCGGCCAGGGACGCCAGGACTCCGACGACCATCGCGCCGGCGGGATCGTCGGTGTCGATGCCCTCGCGCAACGAGCGGAGGCCGATACTGCGTTTCGCGAGTTCACGCGTGATGGCCATGACCTCGCGGATGTTGCGTCCGAGACGGTCGATGCCCACGACCACGGTGGTGTCACCAGCCCGCGCGTAGTCCAGCAGTGCGTTCATGCCCGGCCGACGGTCCGCGGACCGAACCCGGTCGGCGACGTCGGTATAGATCCGTGCCGGATCCACCCCCGCTTCTGTCAATGCATCGATCTGCGGACCGAGGGCGTGTGCCCCCGGGGTCTCGCGCGCGTATCCGAGGGACATCCCCGGCGCGCCACCTCTCGCTTCTGCCGTCACGATGAGGACTCTATCTCAAAAGTCTCGATAAAGATTTGAGACGCGCGGGAGATTCGAGATTGATCGTCTAGAAAGGTCGACCAGATCTCAGTTTTCGCGACATGGTGTCGCAAAATACTGTCTCGTAAGTTTCGAGACGAGATCGGTGCCGAGCGTGATCGCCGTCGTGTGCCGAGGGGGGCGTCGACGATCGATCTTCGGCGCAGCACGTCGACGACCGGATTTCGATCAGGCTGCGCGCAATCGTGTCCCGCTGATCCCGACAGACCTAGGGTGCAGCAGTCCCACTCACGTCCCTCGTTCGGTGAAAGAAGTCGCACTCGTGTCCGAAGAAGCCGCCCGTCCGCTCCATTTCGCCGCGTTCGTCATGAACACGACCAGCCACATCGTCCAGGGCACGTGGCGTCGCCCGTCGTCGCGGTCGGCCGACTTCAACGATCTCGATCACTGGGTGAACCTCGCGAAGACGCTCGAGCGCGGGAAGTTCGACGCCATCTTCTTCGCCGACGTCGTCGGTCTCTATGCGCCGTACCGCGGTGACGAACGGAAGTACTTCGAAGCCGGTCTGCAGGTCCCGAGCAACGACCCGAGTGTGTTGGCCAGTGCGATCGCCTATGCGACAGAGCATCTCGGAATCGCCTTCACTGCCAGCATCCTGCAGGAGCATCCGTTCAATTTCGCCCGCCGGATCTCGACCCTCGATCACGCGACGAAGGGCCGCATCGCGTGGAACATCGTCACGAACTACCTGCCGAATGCCAGCCGCAACTTCGGACTCGAAGGTCTCACGGCGCACGACGCTCGTTATGCGTGGGCCGACGAGTACGTGGACGTCGCCTACAAGCTGTGGGAGGGCAGCTGGGAGGACGACGCGCTACTCCAGGACCGTGAGCGCGGTGTCCACGCCGATTACGAGAAGGTCCACCGCATCAACCATGTGGGGGAGCGGTACCGGGTCGAGGGGCCGCACCTCGTGTCGCCCAGCCCGCAGCGAACTCCGTTTCTCTTCCAGGCCGGCGCGTCGGAGGCAGGCAGGGACTTCGCGGCGAGCAATGCCGAGGCGGTGTTCCTCGCCAGTGCGAATCGCCAAGGCGCACTACGGGACACGACCGACATCCGGCAGCGGGCGGTGGCGGTCGGCCGCCGCGCGGAGGACCTGAAGTTCTTCCAGGGGCTGTACGTCGTGCCGACCTCGACCGAGGCCGAAGCGGCACGCGTCGCCGCGGAGCTCGACGAGTGGATCGACCACGACGGACACCTCGCGCACATGTCGGGGTCCATCGGCATCGACTTCGGTCACGACGACCTCGATACCCCGGTCGGTGAGATCGAGACGGAAGGCGTGCAGTCGGTCGTCGGTTGGATCAACGACCTCGTGACCGACCGCCCCGCCACACTGCGCGACGTCGCGCACCACACCGCGACCAACCTGCGCATCGTCGGCACGCCCGAGAAGATCGCCGACGAGCTTGCCGCGTGGCAGGCGAGCGGTGTCGACGGCATCAACCTGATGAACTACGAGATCCCGACCTCTTACGAGGATTTCGTGGATCATGTGATCCCGACGCTGCGCGAGCGCGGCCTCATCCAGAGCGAGTACTCCGACGGCACCCTGCGACAGAAGATCTTCGGCGAGGGGGATCGGTTGCCGGATCGCCACCATGCGACCCGGTACCGCGGTGCGTTCGGCGCCGGGGCCGGCAAAGCCGGCGACGAGGCGTTTGCTGGTGCGGTGAACTGACGCTCGCTCCTGCTCCCTGAGTAGCGAGCTTGTGCGCGTGAGGCTCTGCTCCCTGAGTAGCGAGCTTGCGAGCGTATCGAAGGGCTTGGCGAGGAAATGTCGCCAGGCCCTTCGAGGCTCGTCGCTAACGCTCCTCACACCTCAGGGAGCGGGGGCGGTCGCTAACGCTCCTCACACCTCAGGGAGCGGGGGCGGTCGCTAACGCTCCTCGTACCACAGGGAGCGGGGGCGGTCGTTAACGCTCCTCACACCTCAGGGAGCGGGACGGGGGTGCTGCCGTGCCCTAGCCTCCCGGGAGCGAGAGGGTGGTCAGAAATACCCGTTCGCGGGCAGGGGAGTGTCGTTGACCAGGAGGTCGCCCAGGGCGATGGCCTTGTATGACGTCGGGTTGTGCAGGGTGACGGTGCGGATGTTGCGCCAGTGCCGGTCCAGGTTCGTGGTCCGGCTCGCCGACGACGCGCCGCCGACGTCGAACAGGTCCGCGGCGGCGCGGAGACCGACGCGGTCCACGTGAACCTTCACCCGCGCGGCCGCCACCGAGGCCTTGATGAACAGGGCGGGGTCGATCACGCCGCTGCGTGCCGGCGCGAACGCCTCCTCGATCGTCCGCGCGGCGTCGAGGACGGCGGCCCTCGCCACGTGGGCGGCCGCGTCGATCTCACCGACGGTCCCGAGGAGCACGGGATCGTGGCGCGGCGAATCCACGGGGGCGTGATCGAACGTCCGCATCCGCGACCGCAGCAGCGTGGTCGCATCATCGCCGACCGACAACAGGATTCCGGTGATCAGTGCCTGTAGGTAGAGCTGAAGGAACGGGCCGTCGTTCGCCACCGGAGCGGTTGACGCCGGGTCTGTGAAGGCCAGGACGTCGTCGGCGGACACCGGGACGCGGTCCAGTGTTGTCGTGCCTGTACCCGTGCGGTTCTGACCGATCCCGTCCCAGTCGTCGGCGACGGTCACGCCGTCACGGTCGACGGGCAGGACGATCCGCGCGACCTTGCCGTCGAAGTCACCGCCTCGTACGGTCGCGGTGACCGAGACGTAGTCCGAGAACGCGGTGCCGGTGCTGTAGAACTTGGTCCCGGTCAGCAGCCACCCGCCGTCGACCGCCTCCAGCTCGGTCTGGAACGACTGCGAACCCGCGCTTCCGATGCGTTCGCTGGTCGCGTTGCCGAAGACCTTTCCCGCGGCGATCTCCGCGACCCAACGGTCGCGCACGGGCCCGTCGGGGAACCGGCGGATCTGCTCGACGAACCAGTAGTGCGCGCGCAGGATGTGGGCGACGATCGGGTCGGCACGAGCAAGCTCGATGAGGAACCCGAACAGCTCCGGTGCGCCGGCACCGGGGCCGGAACCGTCGTCGAGAGTCAAAGCGGTATAACCGGTTTCACTGAGCAACCGCACTTGGGCGTGAGGATCGATGCCGGTGAGCTCACGCACCGCGGCATCGGCCCCGATCTCGGACAGGATCGCCGAACGGTCCGCGACGACACGGCTCAGCACGCTCACGCCGACACCTCCACCTTTTCGGCGAACGCACCGCGATAGGCCGCTGCGGGGTGGGACTCGGGCAGGCGATCGCGGCCGGTGAGCTTGCGCCGCGTCGTGCCCGGCGCGTAGTCGTGCTGGGCGAGTCCGCGTTCCCGCAGCACCGGCAGGACGTGCTCGGCGAACTCGACGTAGCTTCCCGGGATCGTCGCGTTGATGACGTTGATGCCACCGACGCCCGCATCTCGCCACTCGGCCAGGCGGTCCGCGATCTGTTCGGGGGTGCCGACGACCCGTCCGCTGCGGCTGCGGAGTTCGGCCAGGTCGCGGACGGTCGGCTCACGGTCGGGCACGGCCTCGCGCAGCCACAGCAGGGTGCTCTGCGTGCCCTCGGTGTGGATCTCGCCGATCGGGGTGTCGAGATCGTAGAAGCCGAGATCGAGCCCGAGACCACCCGCCGAGTGGGCGATGATCGTGCTCGGATCGATGTACTCGTCGAGTTCGGCGGCCTTCCGGCGTGCCTCCTCCTCGGTGCTGCCGATGACGAAGGAGAGCCCCTGGAAGAACTGGATGTCCTGTGGGTCCCGGCCGGCCTCGACCGCCAGACGACGGGTGTCGTCGACAAGGCCCTTGGCGGCCTGCGGAGTGGGCGACACGATGAACTGTGCCTCGGCATTGCGGGCGGCGAAGCGGCGGCCCGTCGGTGACGAACCCGCCTGGAACAACACAGGTGTGCGCTGCGGCGAGGGTGCCACGAGGTGCGGTCCCTCGACGCGGTAGCGGTCACCGACGTGATGGATCTTGTGCACCTTGTCGAAGTCTGCGTGGACGCCGCTGGTTTTGTCCTGGATCAGCGCGCCGTCGTCCCAGCTGCCCTCCCAGAGCTTGTAGACGACGTCGACGTACTCCTCGGCCCACGCGTACCGGTCGTCGTGCGCGGTGATCCCGTCGTATCCGAAGTTGCGCCAGGCATTCTGGGACAGACTCGTGACGATGTTCCACGCGATGCGGCCATTGGATGCGTGATCGAGCGTCGAGATCTTGCGGGCGAAGTCGAAGGGGTGTTCCTGCAGGATCGAGCTGGTGATGGCGATGCCCAGGTTCTCGGTGTGTGACGCCAACGCGGACGCGAGAACGATCGGGTCGTTGCTGGGGATCTGTAATCCGGTGTCCACGAACTTCTTCCAGTCGCCCTGGTAATCGTCGTAGAGTCCGACGACGTCGGCGAAGAAGACGAAGTCGAATCGCGCCTCCTCCAACGTTTTTGCGAGGTCGATCCAGTGCTGCAGCGAGTTGAAGTCCGTTTGCCGCGCACCGGGGGCACGCCACGCCCCATGCAGGATGTGGGAGGTCGTGTTCATCACAAAGGCGGCGAAACGCAAGGGTTTTGGCTCTGACACCCGAACGACGGTACGTTCGCGCGCCGTCTCGTGTGTCGTTGTGCTCAGGGTGACTCCAAAGCCTGACGCAGACGCCTTCGGTCGTTACCGTACGACGACGACCGCGGGTCCGAGTGCTGATTCAGCTGTGCCGAGACTTCCGTGCCGACCCGCCGCCCCTTCCGCTTTTCATCACTGTCGAATCCTGACTCTCGATATCGAGGAGTACCTGCCGTGTTCAGATCTGTCCGTTCCAGACGGACTCGAGCCCTACTGGCAGTGGGCCTGTCGGCCGCTGCGCTGCTGTCGGCGTGCGGTGAGCGCCCGGCAACCGGAGACGGCACGTCGACGGGCGTTCCCGCTGCGGCCGGCGAATACCTCGACGGCGGCGTCATCGAGTACGGCCACGAGCAGGAACCGCCGTGCATCCACGGCGGCTGGGTCCAGAACGCCTACCTGGCGCGGCAATACCTCGACAACCTGGTCTCGCTCGACGACAACGGGACTCCCGTGCCGTGGCTGGCGACGAGCTGGGAGATCTCGCCCGACCGCAAGACCTACACCTTCCGTCTGAAGTCCGACGTGAAGTTCAGCGACGGAACCGATCTCGATGCCGCGGCGGTGAAGACCAACTTCGACAAGTACCTCGACCCGGATGCGCCGAACGGGACGGTGATGGCCTACATCGGCCAGTACTACGCCGGGGGAGAGGTCATCGACCGCAACACCTACGCGCTGCATCTCAAGCAGCCGTACAGTCCGCTCCTGACCGTTCTCACCCAGGGCTACTTCGGAATCCAGTCGCCCGCCGCGCTCGCGCGTGGGAAGAAGGCGAACTGCTCGCAGCCGGTCGGATCGGGACCGTTCATCATCGAACGCTGGGATCGCAACCGCAGCATCACCTTCGTGCGCAACCCGCACTACAACTCGGCGCCGGCCAATGCGAAACACCAGGGACCGGCCTACGTCGACAAGGTGATCTGGAAGTTCCTCAAGGATCCGGTCCTGCGATACGGCTCGCTGACCAGCGGTTCGTCCGACGTCATCTACAACGTCCCGGCCATCAACTGGGCCGACGCGACAACGCGATTCCAGACCAAGCAGTACGTGACCCCGGGTCGCCCCAACGCGATCACGCTCAACGTCGCCCACGCACCGTTCGACGACGTCCGGGTGCGCCAGGCGTTCGCGTACTCCGCGGACCGCGAGAAGGCGGTGGAGACTGCGTTTCTCGGTGTGGTGCCGTTCAATTCGAACGGCGCCCTCAGTCAGAGCACTCCCGACTACGATCCGTCCGCCGGCGCGTATGTCCGCGACCCGGACAAGGCGAACGCCCTGCTCGATGAGGCGGGGTGGACTTCACGTGACGACGACGGCGTGCGCACCAAGTACGGTCGGCGGCTGACCGCACGGCTCGTGTACGCGGCCGATGCCATCGTCGGACCCGAGGGCGCGGCGATCCTGCAGAACATCGCGTACCAGGCCCGCGACGTCGGCTTCGACATCGAACTCGTCCCGGCGACGCAGAGCGAGTACTTCGGCGGCAACTACGCCAAGCCGGACACCTACGACGCCTACGTCGGCTACTGGACGAGTCCGACTCCCGGCCTGCTCTACATCAACTGGCGCCAGCGACTCGAGGACTCACCCAACCCGCACAACACGGCCTACTACAACGATCCGGCTCTCCAGGGACTGATCGAGAAGGCGAACAGCTCGGCAGACCCCGCCGAACAGCGCGAGTTCTACAGCCAGGCCCAGAAGCTGATCGGTGACCAGGCGCTGTCGATCGGGCTGTACACACAAACGACCTCGATCGCGGCGAACCCGAAGCTGCACGACGTGTGGGTCGAGAAATCCCAGGGTGAACCGGTGTTCGCGGATGCGAGGTTTGTGCGATGACCATTCAGACCGACAAGACGACGATCGTCGACGCGGGCTCGGCGGACGGGCCGGTCGTGCGTCGACGACGCAGGGGCTCGGCGGTGTGGTTGCGGTGGCTCGGCAAGCTCGGCTCGGCCGTGTTCGTGCTGTGGGCGGCCGCGACGATCACCTTCCTCCTGCAGGTGCTCGCACCCGGTGACCGCGCGACGCTGCTGCTGAACCTGTCGTCGGGCGAGAGCCGGGAACGCACGGCCGACGAGGTGGGCCCGGTGAATGATCAGTTCGGCTTCACCGATCCGATCTGGCAGCAGTATCTGCATTACCTGCAGGGTCTGCTGCACGGTGACCTCGGTACGTCGTACCAGCTGAGCGAGCCGGTCACCGAGGTGATCGCCGCCCAGCTCGGTCCCACCCTGGTCCTGACCATCAGTGCGCTGATCGTCGCCTGGCTTCTGGTGCTGGTGACCACGACGCTGACGGCCGGCCGCCGTGGGCCGGGCGGCGCGCTCGGCGCCCTGCTCGAGACCGTGAGCGCCGGACTCCCGCAGTACTGGCTGGGCTCGATCCTGCTGGTGGTCTTCGCGATCAACCTCGACTGGTTCCCGGTCGAGAGCGGTGATTCGCTGCGCGGACTGGTTCTCCCGGTGCTCACACTGGCGATTCCCCTCGCCGGATTCCTCGGCAGCATCGCCCGCGACGAGTTCGCACGCGCACTCGACCAGCCCTTCGTCCTCACGGTCCGGAGCCGCGGACTCGGCGATCTGTCGGTTCGTGCCCGACATGTGTTGCGCCACTCGGTCATTCCCGCCGTGACCGTCTCGGGTTGGGCCATGGGTGCCCTGCTCTCGGGTGCGGTCATCGCCGAAACGGTGTTCGCGAGAGCGGGCATCGGCCAGACCCTCGTCGCAGCCGCCAGTTCGAGAGATGTCCCACTGGTCAGCGGCATCGTCGTGCTCGTCGCCGCGATCTACGCGGTCGCCAACCTGCTCGTGGACTTCCTGTACACCGTCATCGACCCCCGGATCGAGGTCCCGTGACCACCCAGAAACCGTCCATCAAAACGTCCCGCAGCACGGTCACCGCGCTACCGGAGACGTCACGGCGGCCGTGGTCGTTGCCGCCCACCGTCATCGCCGCGCTCGGGGTGCTGGTCCTGCTAGCCCTTGCGGCGGTGGTACCTGGGCTGATCGCGCCGTACGACCCGCTCGCGATCAACCTCGACGAGACGCTGTCGCCGCCGACCTGGGCGCATCCTTTCGGTACCGACCTGTCGGGTCGAGATCTTCTGACTCGCATCATCTTCGGCACCCGGCAGTCCCTCGCCATCGGCCTCGGCGCGGTGGCCGTGGCCCTGTTGCTCGCCGTGGCGCTGGGAATCACGGCCGGGCTCTCGGGCCGGATCGCGCAGGCCCTGGCGAATCGTTGGATCGACGTTCTGTTCGCCTTTCCGACGATCCTCCTCGGACTCCTGCTGACGTCGGTGTTCGGCCCCGGACCGTACACACTGATCTTCGCGATCGGGATCGGCATCGCCCCGGGCTATGCCCGGATCATCCGCGGACAGGTCCTGACGGTCCGCAATGCCGCCTACATCGAGGCGGCGACCGCGCTGGGACACTCGCGGACGCGAATCCTGGTGCAGCACATCGCTCCCAACGCTCTCCGTCCGATGATCGTGACCGCCACGCTCGGCATCGGCCAGGCGATCATCTGGGCGTCGGGGCTGGCCTACCTCGGTCTCGGTGTCGCGCCGCCGTCGCCCGAATGGGGCGCACTGCTCGACGCCGGACGCACCTACATCACGGTGGCGTGGTGGCTGGAGATCTTCCCCGGCCTCGTCATCGTGATCACCGCACTGGCATTCACCACCGTGGGACGCCACCTCGGCGCCCGACTGGAAGGAACAACCCGATGACCGTGGTAGCGAGCTCCATCGAGGAACGGGCGGACGGCGCCGACACCGACGGCACGCGCGCGCCGCTCGCCGAGATCCGGGACCTGCATGTGTCCTTCGGTGATCGGGAAGTCGTCAAGGGCGTCTCGTTCACGGTCGACGCGGGCGAATGCCTCGCCATCGTCGGCGAGTCCGGGTCGGGCAAGTCGGTGACCGCGCGCACGCTCATCGGGCTCACGGGCGAGGGTGCCCGGATCAGCGCCGAGGCCATCGCATTCGACGGACGGTCGCTGCTCGGATACAAGGACCGGGATTGGCGTCGTCTGCGTGGTCGGGAGATCGGCTTCGTCCTCCAGGATGCCCTGGTGTCGCTGGATCAGCTGCGTACCGTCGGGAGCGAAATCGGGGAAGCGCTGACCGCGCACTCGGATTCCCTGGGCGGAGGCATCTTTCGGAGCCGATCGCCCCTCCGACGTGCGGATCGCGAGGAGAAGATCGTCGAACTGCTGACACTGGTCGGCGTCCCCGAACCCCGCGTCCGGGCCGCGCAGCGTCCGCACGAGCTCTCCGGCGGTCTACGCCAGCGCGCGCTGATCGCGTCGGCCCTCGCCCAGGATCCGAAGCTGCTCATCGCGGACGAGCCGACCACCGCTCTCGACGCCACGGTCCAGGCTCAGATCCTCGACGTCCTCGGCGAGGCCAAGGCACGCGGCAACGGCGTCATCCTGATCTCCCACGACCTGGCCGTCGTCGCCCGCCTGGCCGACCGTGTCGCGGTGATGCGGCACGGGGAGATCGTCGAATACGGCTCCACCGACGAGGTGCTGCGCAACCCCACGCACGAATACACCGAAAGCCTGCTCGCATCGGTGCCGTCGCGCACCTCCAAGGGCACGCTCCTGACGAGCGGCGAAACCCTTCCGGAGCCCACGGCGGCATCCGGGATCCACGCGACTCCCGCGCTGCGCGTCCGTGATCTCCGAAAGTCGTTCGAGGGCAAGCACAACACGGCGCGACCGGCGGTACGCGGTGTGAGTTTCGACGTCCTCCCAGGAAAGACGCTGGGAATCGTCGGCGAATCCGGATCGGGCAAGACGACGACGGCTCGGATGGTCCTCGGACTCACCGACCCCGACGCGGGGACCGTCGAGCTGAACGGACGGCCGTGGAGCGCGCTGACCGACGTCGAACGTCGGGTGAACCGGCACCAGATCTCCGTCATCTACCAGGATCCCCTCAGCTCGTTCGATCCCCGGTGGAACGTCGAACGCATCCTGCGCGACAGCCTGCGCTCCCGGGACCTACGCGGCACGGCGCTCGACGACCGTATCTCCGGACTGCTCGGCAGCGTCGGACTCTCGGATGCTTTCCGACGGCGCCACCCACTGCACCTGTCCGGTGGGCAGCGTCAACGAGTGGCCATCGCCCGGGCGCTGGCACCGGAACCGTCGGTGATCGTGTGCGACGAGCCGGTGTCGGCCCTGGACGTGTCGATCCAGGCCCGTATCCTCGACCTGCTCGCGATGCTTCAGGTGGAGACCGGTGTCTCACTGGTCTTCATCTCGCACGACCTCGGCGTCATCCACCACGTCGCCGACGACATCCTGGTGATGCGCGGCGGCGAGGTCGTCGAGTACGGCGACGCCGACCGCGTCTTCGGAAACCCAGAGCACCCCTACACGCGTGAACTGCTCGCCGCGGTGCCCACCGTCGACGGCGGTGAGCTCATCGCCTGAACGCCTCGGCGCGCTCCCATCGAGTCGAGGCCGTGCCGTTCAGAACCGCGCCGGCGGGACAGCCGCAGAGGGCCGGGCCGCGCATGGTGCTGGTGGTGCGCGTGGGACCAACCGTCACTATCGGGCCAACTGAGTCGCGAGCCCGGTGTCGTTAATATCCGGTTCGCCCTGTTCCGGTATATCTCTGGCAGTGCTTTGGTCGGGAAGCCGAAGAATCCCTCGTGCGCATTTCCTGTACAGAGAAAGGCTGTCTCATGACTGCTCGGAGACGGAGCAAACGCCGCAGGAAGATCGCCACCGGTTCGGCGTCGGTGGTGGCAGCGGCGGCCATGACGGCAGGTGTCGCCTTCGGCGGTGCGCAGGCGTCGGTCAATCCGGTGGTGTCGTTCCCGCCCAACCCTCCGGTGGTGTCGTTCCCGTCCAATCCACCGGTCGTGTCCTTTCCTCACCCGTCCGAGATCACCTTCGCCTATGAGAGCCGCGTCCTCACGGCGATGCTGCGAGCGCTCAACGAGGTCGGCGTCACGATCGATGACCGGGGCATCCAGATCGTTTCGCAGGGAGTCCTCGGCGGCACCGTGCTCAACCACCCGGACGCGCAGGGTGACGGGGCGTCATTCGCATTCCTCCCGGGCTCTGTCGCCGGAACCTCGTCTCCGAGCGCCGCTGACGTCGCCTTCGCCCTCGCCGTCCTGGGGTTGGGCGTCGCGACGGCGTCTGCCGACGACACCGGGTCGGTCACCTGCTTCGGTGCCCTCGCGATAGCGACCTCGTCCTCGGCTGGTGCGTGCACAAACGTTCTGGGCGCATTCGACTTTCGTTATGACCGGCTGAAGAAGGAGATCCAGTTCGGCCTGACGAATCCCGGGACGCTCCTCACCGGCGACCGGTCGCTGGAGGACATCCTCGACGACGTGGTGCTCGGGGGAGGCAGCGCGACAGCGTTGACGAAGGACTTCGTTCGGGTCACCCTCGGTCAGTCGGCCGGAACCCACCGGATCGCGGTCACCTCGAGCTATGGGTACGCACCCGTCATCGTCGGCGGCAGCGATTCGAATGTCGCCGACCCGGTGTATGGGCCGGGAGCGATCACACTGGACTGGCTGGGAAGCACGATCGTTCTCTTCCCCGTCGTGACCGTGGGCGGTGACACATACGTCAACTACCTCAGTGTGCCGCAGATCCGCTTGGGTGTGCCGACCGATCGCGCCGACCTCACCCCGAGGATTCGAACCGGAAGCTTCACCCTGCCATGGGGTGTCACACTTCCGGCGAAGACCCTGACGCTCGGACCCCACCTCGTCCCGCCCGTCACGGGTACACCCACGGACCTCGGTTCCGGCAGTGGTTCGGGGAACGATCGGGGCAACACGACGAAGCCGGGTCCCGACCCGGGAATCATCGAGGACACCCAGCCCGTCGATCCCGGCCCCGCCCCCAGAGGCGAGCACGGCGGATCGACCTCGGGTCCCGGCGGAGAACAGTCCGACGACACGACTCCCGGTGCTGACCCGATCGGGGATGTGCCGGCGGTGTCGGACTCCTCGACTACGGAGAAGGAGCCGGTGCCGGATTCCGCCGGTTCGGACCTGAAGACGGTCGTGGACGACGGATCATCCACCGGCGAGACCAATGTGACGACTGCCGACGGGTCGCGACCGGCGTCCGGAGCGGGAGCAGCAACGGAGACTGTCGCCGAAGACGGTGGCGATCCGCGGACGGCGGAATAGGTACGGGTGTCGGAGTGTTCTTGCGGCCATGAGTGTCAACGCAGAATTGAGTCCTGAAGGCTGGGTCCGCGAGCAGACCGAGAAGATCCTGGAGCAGGGCACCACCGAGGGTGTGCTGGTCCAGGATCGTCCGATCGTGCTGTTCACCACCACCGGCGCGAAGTCCGGCAAGAAGCGCTACGTGCCGCTCATGCGCGTGGAGGAGGACGGCAAGTACGCGATGGTCGCCTCCAAAGGCGGTGCACCGGAGCATCCGGCCTGGTACTTCAACGTCAAGGCCAATCCGCAGGTCACCGTGCAGGACGGTTCCGAGATCAAGGAACTGACCGCGCGTGAGATCAGCGGCGACGAGCGTGCTCACTGGTGGGAGCTCGCCGTCGCGGCCTTCCCTCCCTACGGGGAGTACCAGACCAAGACCGACCGTGAGATTCCGGTCTTCATTCTGGAGTGATTCATCTGCAGCCCGCAGGCATCAGAGCCCTCGACTT
This sequence comes from Gordonia sp. GONU, assembly GCF_024733855.1. Classification (NCBI taxonomy): domain Bacteria; kingdom Bacillati; phylum Actinomycetota; class Actinomycetes; order Mycobacteriales; family Gordoniaceae; genus Gordonia; species Gordonia sp. GONU. The sequence goes on along the minus strand of NZ_JANRHB010000039.1, from coordinate 13,849 downwards.
CGGTCGGGGGCTCTGATGTTGTGGCCGCCGAGTGGCGCCCGATGTCCACCAGCGGGTCATCTGCGGCCATGCTTCGTGATCAAGGGCGGGTGTTGACCGTGTGTTCCTGCTGCCCGTGGGGATGATCCCCGTGTGCGGGATAAGCGTGGATCAGTGCGCTGGCGAGCTTCGGAACGGCATGGGTCAGTTCGTGTTCGGCGTCGTGCGCGATGGTGTGCGCCTCGGTGAGCAGCAGGTTCGGATCGACGTCCAGTTCGGCGTCGGCATGGAGTCGATGTCCGATCCAGCGCATGCGAATGCTGCGGACGGCCAGCACCCCCGGACGTTCGGCGAGGGTCTTCTCGGCGGTCTCGACGAGGTCGGGATCCACGCCGTCGAGCAGACGGCGGAAGACGTCGCGCACCGCAGTGCGCAGAACCGCGAGGATGGCGACGGTGATCAGCAGCCCGACGATCGGATCGGCGAGCGGAATCCCGACAGCCACGCCGCCCGCGCTGAGCAGCACCGCGAGGGACGTGAAACCGTCTGTGCGCGCGTGGAGTCCGTCGGCGACGAGGGCGGCCGAACCGATGCGTCTGCCGACTCGAATGCGGTACAGCGCCACCCACTCGTTGCCGATGAAGCCGACGAGACCGGCAAGCGCCACCCACCCGACGTGTTCGATGGGTCGGGGATCGAGGAGCCGTCCTACGGCCTCGTATCCGGCGATGAACGCCGACAGGGCGATCATCGCGACGACGAACAGTCCGGCCAGGTCCTCGACGCGTCCGAACCCGTAGGTGTAGCGCCGAGTGGCCGACCGGGTGCCCAGGGCGAAAGCGATCCAGAGCGGTACCGCGGTGAGGGCGTCGGAGAAGTTGTGAATCGTGTCGGCGGCCAGCGCGATCGAGCCCGAGGCGGCGACGATCCCGGCCTGTGCGACAGCGGTGACGCCGAGGACCAGCAGGCTGATCTTCACTGCGCGGATGCCTGCCTTCGAGGACTCCAGTGCGGAGTCGACGCTGTCGGCCGCGTCGTGGGAATGCGGCGCGAAGATCTCGGCGACTATTCCCCGGAAGCCGTGCCGGTGCGTATGGCCGTGGTGATGCGGATGGCGGTGCGCGTGACCGTCAGGGTGGTCGTGCCGATGGGGGGCGCGGGGCAGATGCGTCATCGCTCACGCCTCCCGGGCCGGTCCCGGATCGACGGCGCGAAGTGCGGGATCGCCGCGATGGTGTGGGGGCACACCCGGGCCGGCGTGTTCGGCGTTGAACACCGCATCGGTGACGAGACGCTGGACGTGCTCGTTCTCGAGACTGTAGAAGATCGTGGTCCCGGCGCGGCGGGTGCGGACGAGCCGCGCCATCCGGAGCTTGGCGAGATGTTGCGACACGGAGGGCCCGGGCTTGCCGACCGCGTCCGCGAGTTCACTGACCGACATCTCGGTGTCGGACAGTGCCCACAGCAGTTGGATGCGGGTCGGGTCGGCAAGCATCCGGAAGACCTCGACCACCAGCCGCACCTGATCCTCCGCGATGGGAGAGCGCGCGACCGGTGAATGCTTATCTGCATTCATATGCAGATAGTAGCGCTCTGGTCGGTCAGGCGAAACGGATGTTCATGGTCGCGAGACCGAACACCTTCCGGCCACCCGATTTCGCGACGATGATGACGACACCGGACCTGGTCTCGGGGTCCAGCGACTTGATGCGTCCGCTGAATTCGATCTCGCCGCCGTCGGACGCCGAGACGGGAACCGTCTGGGAGAGCCGCACCGAGTAGCGGGTGACCGCGCCGGGATCGCCGGACCACGAGGCGACGAAGGCCGCGCCGAGACCCATCGTGAGCATCCCGTGTGCGATGACGTCGGGCAGCCCCGCGAGCTTGGCGACCGCCTCGTCCCAGTGGATGGGGTTGGCGTCGCCGGCGACACCTCCGTAGTTGACCAGGTCGCCGCGGGAGATGCGGACGGTGTGCATCGGCAGTTCGTCGCCCACCGAGAGCTCGTCGAAGGAGCGCGCGCCGGACGGACGGCTCGCGCCGTCGGCGACGCGGATCTCACCCTCGGGCCGGACGGTCTTCTCGTACAGGTGGTGGGTGTCCTCGTGGCTGAAGATGTTGACGTCGTGCATCATCACCTTGCGCACCGCGGGGCCGAGAGTCGGATCGACCTCGTCGGCGGTGACCCCGACAACCGTGGTGTGCATCGTGTGCACCTTCTCGCCGGCGGCGTCGGTCATGGTGTTGGTCACGGTGATCAGCTCACGGCCGGCGACCTTGCGCACGCTCGACAGTTCGACGTCGGTGACGAGCTCGTCCCCGGCCACGATCGGCCGGTGCTGCTCGAAGACCTGCTCGGTCTGCACGTAGGTGTCGTAGCCGACGATCACGGACTCGAACAGCTCCCGGTTCGCGGCCATCGCCGGGATGGAGGTGAACGTCAGCGGTGCGACGAGTCCCGAGTATCCAAGGGCAGCAGCGGCTTCCGGCTCCCAGTGGGCAGGGTGGTAGTCCTGGACCGCGCGGGCGTATTCGCGGACCTTCTCGCGCCCCACCTCGTAGGAGCCGTCGAGGACGTAGTAGTGGCCGACGCGCGTCTCGAGGTCGGGCGCCTCACCGGCTGCCGTCGGTTCCGTGATGGGGGGTTGGGTCATTTCGACAACGCTAATCGCGCGGGTTCCGCAGGCAAAACCGTGGCATCCTCCGGTCCCGCGCTCGACGACACCGCGTGGACGTCAGCGTCGCAGCCCCTTGCCGTGCGCGAACTCCGCAGGGCGTCCCGAGGACTGCCATCGGTGCCAATTCTCCCGGTGGCGACACATCACCTTCTCGTGCAGTCGGCGGAACGTCGGGGAGACCCGGCGCAGTGTCTCGATGAGCGTCACGGCGGGCAGTCGCAACAGGATCAGCGCGAGACCCGGGACCGGATTGGGCATGTCGTAGCGAAAGCGCGTCGTCGGCATCATGTAGATCGTCGAGTACGCGGCGTACATCATGGCGTTGTACTTGCCGCGGATGCGCTCGAGGCCCTTCGCGTTCGCGCCGGCGAATGCAGCCGGGAACGACTCGATGAGTTCGGCGCCTTCCGCACCCGCGTCGTAGCTGCGCGTCGTGTTGACGAAGGCCAACAATCGCAGCGAGTCGGCGATGGTCTCGGGGAACCACTGGGTACGCACGCCGAGCAGATGCCCGAGGTAGCGCTGATAGTGCAACAGCACCCGGATCTCGCGAGGCGTGGTCTGGACGCCGGTCAGCCACAGTGCCGACGCGGGCACGACGCTGCCGCCGAGCAGGGTCAGCAGCTGATACGACTGACTGATTGGCTCGCCCCACCGCTCCACGTCCCATTCGGGGTGCTCGGCGACGGTGCGTCGAACCCACACATGCATCACGCGGACCCGCATCGCCGTCGCCCGTCCGGCCGACCCCGGGGTCAGCAGCGCGCCGGGCTGGGAGACGTCGATCCAGAACCGGGACGTCTCCAGGAATCGGCGTAGCGCGTTGTCGCCGGCGTATCCGCCGGCCAGTGACAGCGGCTTGGCGACTGCGGCCTCGGTGTACATCTCGAGTGTGATCCCGCCGGCGACACTGAAGAGTCCGGTGCCCCAGCGACGCCAGATCTCCTCGCCCTCCGCGATGAGCTCCGGGTCGACCCAGTCGGGAACCGTCTCGAATTCCTCGAACAGTTCGACCAGCGCCGGCGGTGGGCTCTCGATGCTGTCGAGCCCGTCGGTGAGTGCCTGGTCCAGCAGCGCTCGGGCGGCCTCGGGGCCGAGCGAGCCGTAGACCTCGTCGACAAACCGCTCGGCCACCGGATCGGTGCGGAACATGTCCTCGGCGAAGGTGCGCAGCTGCTCGGGCTCGGGGTAGAGGTCGTTACCCGTCGCCCTCCGGACAAGGGCGCGTGCGCGCTGCAGTCGGCGGTTGGACATCGCGGCGTCGTAGGTGACGGCGCTCGGGAAGGCGGGAGCGTCGTCGGTCGAGCGACCCGACAGCACTGCGGACACGGGAACCCCCAATAACTGAGACGAATTCCCTCATGTGTATCACCCGTCGTGCCGAGTGTGCACGTCGCCTCCTTGACCTCGAGTCCACTTGAAGTTGCACCGTGGGTGGACGTGACCGCCCTCACCGAGGAGAACCCGATGCGACAGGTGCTACCCGACCTCTGGGAGACCGCCACCGACAATCCATTCCCCGGCCTCACCACGCATGCCTACCTGTGGACGTCGGACCGCAACGCGTTGTTCTACTCGGTGGCGTCCGACGCCGAGTTCGACGACGTGGAGAAGTTGGGTGGCGTCGACGACCAGTACCTGTCCCATCACGATGAGGCCGGCCCGATGCTCGGCCGCATCGAAGACCGGTTCGGGGCGACGCTGCACGCGCCCGCACCCGAGGCCGGCCGGATCGGCCGGTATGCGCGCGTGGACATAGCGCTCGCCGAAAGGTACGTCGACGACAACGGTGTCGAGGTGATCCCGACACCCGGGCACACACCCGGCAGCACGTGCTACCTCGTGCCGGGTGACGACGGCCTCCGGTACCTGTTCACCGGAGACACCCTGTACCTGAGCGAATCCGGCGAGTGGACGGCCGGATATCTGCCGAGTTTCAGCAACGCACACACTCTTGCGGAGAGCCTGCGTCTGCTGGCGACGCTGACCGTCGATGTGGTGATCTCGAGTGCGTACGCCGGGGATTCAGCGGTGAATCACGTTGTCGCCCAGGAATGGCCGGATCACATCGATCAGGCTCTCGCCGGACTCTCGGCCGCGCAGCGTTAGGGCGGTCAGTCGAACAGCCGCCGGAAGACGTTGGTCTCCGCCAGGTCGACCAGTTCGTCCCCACGACCGGACAGCACGGTGCGCAGGGCGTAGAGGGTGAATCCCTTGGCCTGGGCGGCGGTGATGGTCGGTGGGATCGACAGTTCCTGGCGGGCCGTCGTCACGTCGAGCAGCGCCGGGCCGTCGTGGGCGAGGAATTCGTCGACGGCGCCGGCGAGGTCGTCGGCCTGCTCGACCTTGCGTCCGCGGATGCCGACGGATTCGGCGAGCTTCGCGAAGTCGGGGTTCTCCAGATCCGTGCCGTAGTTGACGAATCCGGCTGCCTTCATCTCCACCTCGACGAAGTTCAGCGACGAGTTGTTGAAGACGACGATCTTCACCGGCAGCTCGTTCTGGGTGATGGTGAGCAACTCCCCGAGCAGCATCGCCAGCCCGCCGTCGCCGGCCAGTGCGATGATCTGTCGCCGGGGGAATGCCGTCTGCGCGCCGATCGCCTGCGAGACCGCATTCGCCATCGACCCGTGGGTGAACGAGCCGATCAGTCGGCGGGACCCGTTCATGGTCAGGTACCGCGCGGCCCACACGACGGGCGAACCGACGTCGGGGATGAAGACGGCGTCCGCGCTTGCCTTTTCGCTGATGAGCCGGGTGAGGTACTGCGGGTGGATCGGGGACCGGTTGCGGTCGTTGTCGGCCAGTTCGTCCAGGCGTCGACGCGCCTTTGTGTAGTGGGCGAGTGAGGTCGTCAGGTGTTCGGGATCGCGGTCGGCCGAGATCAGCGGGAGCAGCGCGCGCACCGTGTCGCCGACATCGCCGACCAGCGGCACGTCGACCGGACAGCGTCGACCGATCTGTTCGCCACGGATGTCGATCTGGATGATGGTCGCCTTGGACGGATAGAACTGCGGATACGGGAAGTCGGTCCCCAACATGAGAAGGGTGTCGCACTTCTCGATCGCGCGATACCCCGACGAAAAGCCCAACAGCCCGGTCATGCCCACGTCGTAGGGGTTGTCGTATTCGATGAACTCCTTGCCGCGCAAGGCATGCACGATCGGTGCCTGTAACGCGCGGGCGAGTCCGACGACCTCGTCGTGCGATCCCTGGACACCGGCACCCGCGAGGATCGTGACCCGCCGAGCGGCGTTCAGAGTGTCTGCAGTGCGGGTCAACTCCGCGTCGGTGGGACGGACCACCCGCGGCATCCGCCGGATCGGTGCGCCCGCACGACGTTTGGGGCACGGTTTGAGGAACAGTTCGCCGGGGATCACCAGAACGGCCACGTCGCGCCGTTCGACCGCCGTGCGCAAAGCGACGTCGAGCAGTCGGGGCATCTGCTCGGGGGTGCTGACCATCTCGCAGAAGGCGCTGCACTCGCGGAAGAGCTGTTCGGGATGGGTTTCCTGGAAGTAGCCGCTGCCGATCTCGGGTCCGGGGATGTGGGCCGCGATCGCGAGAACCGGCACGCGGCTGCGGTGAGCGTCGAAGAGCCCGTTGATCAGGTGGAGATTGCCGGGGCCGCAACTGCCCACGCACACCGCGAGTTCGCCGGTCAGTGCGGCTTCGGCGGAGGCCGCGAACGCAGCCGCCTCCTCGTGCCGGACGTGTTGCCAGGTGATGGCCTCGGTGGTGCGCAGGGCGTCGGTGAGACCGTTGAGTGAATCACCCGGAAGCCCGTGCACACGCTGCACTCCGGCACGATCGAGCTCTTCGACGATCCTCTCGGCGACTGTTGTCGGCATGGTGATCCGTTCGGTCGAGTCGGTGTGCACCCGACTATAGACGCGACTCGAGAGGCGCCGACCTCGTTGAACTTCCACGCGCGATGATTCCGGGCATCGTACTCGGGGCCGTTGGTGACACGGCCTGTCCTTGCCTCGCCGCGGTGAACCGTTGCAGAAGTGCGGCTTCCAGACGATCGGGTCGTCCGACTTCTCGACAACGTGCCTCGCGGGACGGCTCGGGCCCGGGGTAGGCCCGGGACCTGTGGATGTCAGGCCGGGCTGTGGATGGTGTCGTCGGCCACCGTGTTGCTTGTCGGGATCGGTCGTCACCGTGGATCGCACCACGCCGCGCGGCGTGGGCCTCGCGTTCTGCGAGGTGGATCGACACACGGGAGTCGCTCATGAAAGTCCTGACCGCCACCTCATCCGGTGCCACCCGCGAGGATGACTTCTGCCACGCCGTGGAGGGCGAGATCGTGCTGCCGTCGGTGGTGTGCGATTCCCGGACCTGCGGATGCGACCGCGCGTTCGGCGGACTCAACTCCCACCGGGCCACAACGACGATCATGGTCCGGGACCTGGACCTCACCGTTGAGGATCTCGTGGCGGCCACCTTCGGATATCTCGAGTCCGCGGGATGGGCAGATCTGCTCAAGACCGATGTGATGCCCGACGATCCGGCGGACCCGGTCGCGGCATACGCCCTCGAGCTACTCGTGCCGACGCTGGTGCTGGCCGCGCAACTCGATGCCGGTGCCATCATCCGGGTTGCCTACAACCGCAGAGCCGAAGCGTGGGAGTACGCGCCGGCGAGCTGAAACCCGGCCTGCTCACTGACAGAGGTCATTTCGGCGATGCGACTTCGATCGAGGTCGCATCGCCGAAGCGACGTCGCATGGACTCAGTCCTGGTGATCCGAGGTCACCGCGAGCGTCTTCGCGGCGTCGAAGTCCGCCCGCAGCGCCTCCAGGCGGGCGTCGGCGAACTCGAGTGAGTCCGACCCCAGGAGCTGGTGCATCGGGGCGTCGCCCTCGACGGCGACGGTGATGATCGCCGACGCGGCGCGGGCCGGATCGCCGAGCTGGGTGCCGGGCATGGCCTGGTGTGCCTGGGTCATCTCGCGGATGGCCGGGTAGGCGTCGACGGTGGATTCCGGCAGACCCAGCGAGCTGGGACGCAGGAAGTCGGTCCGCATGTAGCCGGGTTCGATCAGGTTGACCGCGATGTCGAAGTCGGCGACCTCGGCAGCCAGCGACTCGGTCAGCCCCTCCAGCGCGAACTTGCCGGCGCAGTACAGGCCCCAGCCTGGGAACGTGGTGATACCCAGGATCGACGATACGTTGATGATGTGGCCGCTGCGGCGTGCGCGCATCTGCGGCAGCGCGGCCCGCAGCACGTTCCAGACCCCGAAGATCTGGACGTCGAACATCTCCCGGGCCTCGGCGTCGGTGACCTCCTCGACCGCGGCGAGGAAGCCGTAGCCGGCGTTGTTGACCACCACGTCGATGCCGCCGAACCGTTCCTCGGTGGCCGCCGCCGCAGTCTTGACGTCGGCTTCGTCGGCGAGCGACACCTCCAGTGGGAGCAGGCGACTCGTGTCGACATCGGCCAGGGCTTCGGTCAGACGACCGGCAGATCGGGTCGTGGCCGCGACGTTGTCGCCGCGTTGCAACAGCTGGATGACCAGTTCCAGGCCGAGGCCGCGCGAAGCGCCGGTGACGAACCAGGTTGCCGGACGATCGGTGGGATGGCTCATGATTACCTCCTGTGTTTCCCAGCTCGTCTCTCGAACCGGTGACACCAGAATCTCGCGCCGAAAGGCCCTGTGGGACCCCATAACTGACCACCCCGTACCCAGGACCGGGCAACCTAGGACTCGAAGACCCAGGCACGGTCCGCGGCGCGCGCGCATGATGGTGGTCATGGCCGATCTGAATCGAGAACTCGCGGACTTCCTCCGTCGTGCTCGGGCGGCACGCGATCCGCAGGAGGCCGGACTCGCCGACGACGGGCGGGTTCGCCGCGTCAAGGGGCTGCGACGCGAAGAGGTGGCGCTGCTGGCCGGGGTGTCCACCGACTACTACACGCGGCTGGAACAGGGTCGGCGCATCGTGCCGTCGACGCAGGTCATCGAGGCGATCTCGCGTGCCCTCGGGCTCGACGACGTAGGACGCACCCACTTGCACGATCTCGTCTCCGCGACGCGGACGCCGCGGGCGGTCGCACGTACGCGCGCGGCGCAGCGGGTACGACCCGGACTGCGTCAGCTCCTCGATTCGCTCGACGCGCACCCCGCGCTGATCCTCGGTCGACGCACCGAGGTGCTCGCCGCCAACCGGATGGCGTGCGCTCTGTTCGCCGACTTCGAGCGGATGCCCGGACGCGAACGGAACTACGCCCGCTGGATGCTCCTCTCCGACGACGCGCGCGACCTCTTCGTCGACTGGGAAGCGCAGGCCCGCAACGCCGTCGAGAGTCTGCGCCTCGAGGCCGGGCGATCCCCGGAGGATCGCGACGTCATCGAACTGGTCGGCGAGCTGTCGGTGTCGAGTCCGGAGTTCCGGCAGTGGTGGTCGGAACATCAGGTCCACCAACGGACCTTCGGTTCTAAGCGGCTCGTGCACCCGATCGTCGGCGACGTCACCGTCGACTACGAGACTTTCGTGCTGCCCGGCGACAGTGAACAGGCCCTGTACCTGTACACGACGGAGCCGGGGTCGCCGTCCCGCGAGGCGATCTCGATCCTGGCGAGCTGGAGTCAGCCGGCGCGTGAACCCGAGTCCGAACCGTCGGACGGCTGAAGCGCACTCGCCGGGACCCGCCCGCCGACCGCCGACGACTATGCGGCGCTGGAGAGATCGCTGATCCGCCTGCGGGAGATCACCGATCCCTACCGGTGAGTCCTCTCGACCGGCTGGCGCAGGATCGTACGGAGCCTCGCCGGTGCCACCTTGCGGAAGTCGCTGAAGTAGATCTCATGGTGGTGCCCACTCATGCGCAGGTCATTGGCGGGGATGAACTCCTCGTGCATGCGGTTCAGGACGGGTGCCTCGTCGTCGAAGGAACCGAGGTGCAGGGTCTGCACGCAGAGTCCCTCGTCGAGGGTCGCGGTGCGAAGGTCGTCGAGCCGGGGCGGTGGCTTCTTCGTGCCGACCGTCTCGATCACCGAGGCGATCATGTCGTCGGTCAGCCACGGCGGAACCAGGATCATGAGTGTCCAGCTCCACCTGGTCTTGTCGCGCGCCCCGGTGAACACCTCCATGTCGTCGGCCCACCATCGGCCTTCAAGCGGCGGCACCACATAGTCGCGACCGAGTCCGCGGCTGCTGGCGAACTTGAGCTTGTAGGCGACCGGATACAGGGTCTCGATCGCAGCGGCGAAGTCGGGGGAGTCGTTGGGGTCGCCCTGGCCGTCGATCATCAGGTATCGCATGGAGGGGACTTCGAGGATGCGGAACTCGCCGCGTCTGGCCTGATAGCAGTCGAGTGTCTTCTTGAAGTCGACCTTGTCGCTCAAAGAGTTCCGCTCCGGTTGTCGGCTAGGAGGTGATGGCTCGCCGTTCATAGGTGCGCAGGGCGAGTCCGTAGGATACCGCGCCGATGCCCAGGCTCCAGGCAATTGCCGCGATCACGCTGCCGGTGGGAACCGTTGCGGCGGTGAGAGCTCCACGGAGGACCTCGATGACAGGGGTGAACGGCTGGTACTCGGCGAATTGCTTGACCCCGACGGGCAAGGAGTCGGCGGGAACGAAACCGGTGCTGAGAAACGGCATGATCGTCAGGAACATCGGCGAGTTGCTGGCGGTCTCCACGGTGTCCGCGGCGAGGCCCAGGTAGATCGCCAGCCAGATCAGGGCGACCGAGAACATGACCGTGATACCGAGTGCGCCAAGCCATCCGAGGGGGTCCACGGTGGGGCGGAAGCCGAGGGCGATCGCCACCGCGAGAACGATCGCGATGCTGAACAAGGCCTGGATGAGGCTGGCGAGGACATGCCCGACGAGCACGGAGGATCGTCCGATATCCATGGTGCGGAACCGGTTGATAATCCCCGATGTCATGTCCATCGCGACCACGATCGCCGACCCCTGGACCGCGGACGCGATCGTCACGAGGATGATGCCGGGGATGACGTAGTCGAGGTACGCGGCGCGGCCGGTGGCTCCGGTGGATGTGGTCATCCCGGCGCCGAGCTGGCCGCCGAAGACGAAGACGAACAGCAGCAGGAACACGACTGGCAAGCCGACCAGCATGATCGTCAACGACGGGTACTTGACGAGCCGTCGGAGATTGCGGCGCAGCATGACCCGCGAGTCGGTCACGGTGTAGGTCAACGCGGTCATGACGCGGCTCCCGAGGTGTTGCTGTCGTTCCCGACGGCTTCCGCCGGTGCCGACCCGGTGAGGGCGAAGAACACGTCGTCGAGGGTCGCGGTGTGGACGTGGACGTCGGCCACCTCGACGTCGGCGGCGTCGAGGAGGTTGAGCGTCGTGCGGATGGTGGACACGGTGTCGTCGGTGGCGATGTCGAGCCGACGGGACTCGACGATCGGCCGGGCGGAGGGGAGTAGCCGCCGGGCGGAGTCGAAGGCGTCGTCGTCGGCGAACGTGAGGCGCACCTCGGAATCGTGCACCCGCTTCTTCAGTTCCGCCGCGGTGCCCTCGGCGACGATGTGACCGTGGTCGAGCACCGCGATGCGGTCGGCCAGCTGGTCGGCCTCCTCGAGGTACTGGGTGGTGAGGAAGATCGTGACCCCGTCGGCGGCGAGGCCGCTGATGATGTCCCACAACACCCGTCGGCTGCGCGGGTCGAGTCCGGTCGTCGGCTCGTCGAGGAAGATGACGCGCGGTGTGGAGACGAGCGTCATCGCCAGGTCGAGGCGGCGACGCATACCGCCGGAATAGGTCGACACCGCACGGTCCGCAGCGCCCACGAGATCGAACTGTTCGAGCAGATCGTCCGCACGACGTCGACCAGCGGCGCGTCCGAGGTGGCGGAGGTCGGCCATCAGGGTCAGATTCTCGCGGCCGCTGAACAGGTCGTCGATGGCGACATACTGGCCGGTGACGCCGATCATCGAGCGCACCGCGCGGGCCGCTGCCACGGTGTCGTGGCCGTCGATGGTCACGGTGCCGGAATCGGCCGGGAACAGCGTCGAGGCGATGCTCACCGTGGTCGTCTTGCCCGAACCGTTGGGGCCGAGCAGCGCGGTCACCGACCCGGCCGGAACGGTCAGGTCGATACCATCCAGAACCTTTTGCTCGCCATAGCTTTTCGTGAGTCCGCGGATGCAGATCTCGGCGCCTGCGGTGCGGCTGAGGGTCATGCGCTCGGCCCTTCTGACGGAGAAGCGGGGATCTCGCCGGCCGCGATCAACACCTCGCGTTCCTTCTGCCACTCGGCGTACAACGCCGGGATCCGATTGGTGAGGAACTCGGTGAACGCCGCGATCTCGCTGAGGACCGCGCGACGCTCCGGAGGTGCGTCGCGAAGGACGTCGAGTCCCTCTCGTGCGAGTGCCCCCAGTTCTTCGTATTCGGCATTGTCCATCCCGAGGCCACGTGCCGAGGTGATGTCGATCGAGATGCGGTCCATCCGTTCCCCGGCGGTGCGCGTCCGCATCACCTGGCCCACGGATTCCAGCGTGGCGATGGCGTTGGCGATCGCCGAGCGGCTCGCGAGCAGGGCGTCGCTCAGCTCGGCGATCGTCGGGGCAGGCGAATCGCACACCGCCAGATAACCGAGGACGCGTCCGACCATCGGCGGGTAGCTGTAACGACGCGCGCAGAATCGCGCCATGTGATCTGCGAACGTCAGTTGCGCGTCGAGTGCCATACGTCACAGTGTGCGCGCATGACTGAGATAACACAAATCTGTGTCATCTGATCGCCCTGTTCTGAGGAATCGGTCTGTCAGACTCTATTTCGACGTTGCGACTTCGATCGAGGTCGCAACGTCGAGATGAGGTCTGGAAGTGGAAGGACCGATTCTCGCGTAACCCATTGCCGCACAACCCCTTGGTCACCCCGTCTGTGGATGAGTATCTGTTCTTGTCGGTGATCGGGTTTACCTTGGTTGGTAACAGATTCAGCCAACCAGGTTGGGCTGTAGACGTTGTGGGGGCAGCGTGTCAGACAGGTGGACCGATCTACCGGCCGAGTTCCTCGGCGGAGTCGATCCTGCCCACCCCGAATCATCCGACACCGCAACCCATATGACACGGATGCGGTCGATCCGCCACGGCGAAGCCTTCCTGGCCTATTCTCGCTACCAGTCGATCGCCACCGTCTACGACCAACTCGTCCTCAACAGCACTGGCGGGTTCTTCATCGACCGCTACACCGAGATGGTCACCCGGGTGTGCCGCGAAGACGCCATCACCCGCTACCAGGCCGATCAGTGGGTCGGCGAAGCACTCGCGCTGCGCGAGCGGCTTCCCAAAGTACTAACCACCCTGCGCGATGGGATCGTGTCGCGCCAGTTGATCCAGACGGTCCTGTCCCGTACCGACCTGATCACCGACGACACGATCATGGCCGACCTCGACGCCGAGATCGAACACATCCTGCGCGGCCGCACGGGTGCGTGGAGCAAACCCCGGTTGCGGGACATGGTCGATCGCCTGGTCTTCCGTCACGACCCCGATGCGGTGCGGGAACGCCGCCGCGAAGCCTTGGACAAGCGTGGGGTGTGGACGGAGAACTTCGTCGACGGTACCGGTGAGATCACCGGGGTGATGGCGGCCGAGAACGTGCGGATCGCCGAGAAAGCGGTGAAAGCGTTGGCCGAGACCGTCTGCGCCCAGGATGGTCGGAAGCGGAATCAACGGAACTCTGATGCCATGTTCGCGCTGTTGACCGGCACCGCTTTCGAGTGTCAGTGCCAGCGGGAGGACTGCGACGCCGAGATCCCCGACCCGGCTGAGGTGGTGCGGTCGGTGAGTACCGAGATCGTGATCCACGTCGTCACCGACCCCGCCACCCTCGACGGTGTGCCCGGTATCGCCTGGGTCGGCGGTCACGGCGTGATCTCCGATGAACACATTCGCGACCTCGCCGCCCGGCCCGACGCGATCATCAAACCGGTCACCCCTGTCCGCACGGCACCTATACGTGTTGCCGCAGAGTCGGATTCGTCGGCCGGTGAAGACGAGGGCGACGCACAGTCGCGTCAGGCCGAGCGTTCGCGACCCGACGCCGGTGCGACTGGTGAGTCGACGGAGTCGAACTCGGCCGATGCGCCGGAGGCGGCTTCGTCGGGTGTAGTCGTTGTCTATCCCGGTGCGCAATCCGCCGATCCGTACCGGCCCACCACCGCGTGCGCCGACTTCGTGCGCGTGCGCGACGGCTATTGCACCGA
>NZ_JANRHB010000038.1:0-52912 GCF_024733855.1 Gordonia sp. GONU | reverse complement strand
GAACTCGTGGGCCACCTGGTCGATGACGGTTTCGCTCATCGATCCTCCTGGAGATGCGTGAGAGGTTTGGGGTCGCTGCGACGCCGGAGAGGACCGGCGCCGCAGCGACGTTCGGATGGCCTCAGACCCCGGCGGGCGTCTTGGCCTTCATCTTGTGGACCGCGGGGACGACCTTCTCGCCGAAGAGCTTCAGGCTCTGCTCGGCGGCGTCGAAGGGGAGACCGCCGAAGGCGAAGGCCGCGTTGGGCAGGAAGTCGCCGATGAGCTCGTGGCGGTAGGCGTACTTCTCGATGCACTGCTCCGGTGTGCCGTAGATGTTCGCCTCGACGTAGGCGTCGGCAGCGGCCTCCATGCCGGCCTCGCGGATCATGTCCGCGCCCGCCTGGTAGGTCTCGTAGCCCTTGGTCTCACGCCAGTGCTTGCCGGCGAAGTCGTAGTGCTTGATGACCGACAGGAAGTACCGGTTGATGTGCTCGTAGGCCAGGCGACGGGCCTCCTCCTCGTCCTCGTGACAGATGACGAAGTCCTGGATGACCGGCGGGCCGGGCTCGGTGCCCTGGGCATCGCGGAACATCTGCTTCCAGCCGTTGATGGCCTCGGCATGCTGCTCGAACGGGAACTGCATGAAGGTCATCATCTGGACACCGAGGTCGGCGACCACCGGCACCGAGTCGGGTGACATCGCGGCTGCGAAAAGCCTTCCGTCCCAGGAGGTGTTCGGATTGGGGGCGGGACGCAGCGCGATCTCCTTCTGCGGATACATCGGGCCGTCGCCGGAGACGACGCCGGTGCGCAGTCCGCGCAGCACCATCTCGGCGGCCTCGTTGAAGCGGGGACGCGCCTCGTCCATCGGGATTCCGAAAGCCTCGTACTCCATCTTCGCCAGACCGCGTCCCATGCCGAGAAGCACACGCCCGCCGGATATCTGGTCCAGCATGATGGCCTTCTCCACGACGCGCAGCGGATCGTTCCACGGCAGGATCGTGGCGCCGATGCCGAGCTTGACCTTCGAGGTCCGGCCGGCGAGGTAGGACAGGATCGCGAAGTTGTCCGGGCACATCGAGTAGTCGTCGAAGTGGTGCTCCGCCGACCAGACCGAGTCGAAACCGGCCTTCTCGGCCAGTACGCCGAGCTCGAGGTCGCGCAGGAAGACCTCTTCGTCGCTCACGTTCTCGTGGTAGTTCTGGAAGACGAGAAGTACGCCGACATCCATTGCATTGACTCCTTGATCACAGGGGTTGGGGTACTGGGTATCTCGAAAGATCGGTGTCTCTCGAGGGGAATGGCCGCCGGCGGCGGGATGGGGGCTGGGGACCGCCGGCGACCGGGGGCTCAGCCGAGGAAGACCGCGCGGGTGTGCTCGGTGTCGAGGAATTCCTTGACCTCGTGGATCTTTCCGTCGCGGACCACGAAGACGAAGTGGTAGAGGTTGTTGTAGACCTTGCCGTTGTTCATCTCCGAGTACGACTCGGTCTCGACCGCGACGCGTTCTCCCTCGGCGGTGAAGGCGAGCGGGGTGAGGGCGATGGCACCGGTCTTGGTGGTGGCGGAGAGACCGGCCAGCATTTCGCCGAATGCCTCTTTGTCCTTGGTCCCGGAGATGCCCTCTATCTCTCCGCCCACCCACCAGGTGGCCGTCGGCGCCAGGTAGGACAGGATGGCGTCCACGTCGCCGCGGGAGAACACCTCCATGAATTCCGCGACCAGAGCTTTGTTCTGCTGCTCCGTGCTGACGTTTGCCGTACTGGTTGACACCGATTGGCCTCCTTCTGATCGCCCCCCGGGGGAAGGCGAGAAACTGTGTGCAACAACGACGTTATGGGTCGATGTGGCGTGAGTCACCCTTGCGTTTCGCGTCTCTTGTGGGTTGTCACAACGGGTTGCCGGTGTCGCGAGCCCACGTCACCGGCCGCCGCCGCTGAAGGTGTTCATCAGTCCGCCGTCGACGGGCACGATGGCGCCGTACATGTAGGTGGACAACGCGACATCGACGATGACCTGCGCGATCTCCTCCGGCCGGCCGGTACGTCCGGCCGGGATGGACGAGACGACGCGTGCCCGGGCCCGGTCGCTGAGCCCCGAGGTCATGTCGGTATCCACAAAACCGGGGATGACCAGGTTGACCCGGATGTCGCGTGGGGCGAGTTCCGCGGCCAGGACCTGGGTCAGACCGCTGAGACCGGCCTTGGCCGAGCCATACGCGACGTCGCCCGGGAATCCCCGGAAGCCGACCACCGCACCGACATTCACGATCGACGAGCCCGGTTCGAGGATCGGGACCGTGGCCTTGCACATCTCGAAGGCGCCGGTGAGGTTGGTGGTCAGCACAAGGTCCCAGTCCTCGCGACTCAGATCGTCGACGCGTCCACCGCGGTGCACGCCGGCGACGTTGATCAGTCCGTGCGCAGTGCCGTACTCCTCCTTGACCGTGGCCAGTGCGCCGGCCACCGAGGAAGAATCGGTGATGTCGGTCTTCAGTTCCAGGACCTGAGCCGGTCTGGTGAACGGCGTGGTCGACACGCCGCGCGCCAGGGACACGACCGAATCGCCTCGGGCTGTGAGGTTCTCGACGACTGCCCGGCCGATGCCGCGCGATCCGCCGGTGACGATCCAGACCCGGGGTCGGGTGCTCATGACTTCAGGAAGCCGGTCAGTTCGGCGAGGTAGCGGTCCCGGTCCTCGAGGAACGGGGCGTGACCGCAGGCGTCGAACGGGACGAGACGAGCGCGCGAGTTGAGTTCGAGGACGGCCTCGGCCCCGGCGAAGGGGACGAAGGCGTCGTCGCGGCCGTGCAGGAGCAGGATCGGGATGTCGAGCCCGCCGAGTTCCTTGCGCAGGTCGGTTCGGGCGAGGTCGCGCAGTGAGTCGTCGCCGATGGGTCCCATCTCCATGAACATCCCCCAGATCCAGTCCAGGACATCGGAACTCGGGGGCGTCGCGCACACCGCCGCGGCCACCCCGCGGAAGGTGTCGGCGCGGTTGGCGGCGGCGCCGGCGAGCACACCCTCGACGTCGTCGGTGGAGCCGCCGTAGGGCCAGTCGTCGGTCGCGGTGTAGCGCGGCGACGCACCACCGGTCAGGACCAGGCCGCCGGCACGCGAGCCGAGTGCGGCGGCGGCAGCCGTGGCGACCGCTCCGCCCAGGGACCAGCCGTTGATGACCGGGGACGACAGGCCGAGGTGTTCGACCACCTTGACCACGTCGTCGGCGAGCGCCGCGATCGTCACATCCTCGAAGTCCTTGTCGGAGCGGCCACAGGCGCGCAGATCGACGAGGACGACCTCGTGGCCCGCGGCCTTGAGCGCGGGAGCGGTCGTGTCCCAGCAGCGGGTGTTGGCGCCCCACCCGTGGATCAGCACGATGGGACGCTCGTCCCCGCGGTGGTGCTCGAAGTAGATCCGGCGATCGTTCTCAACCGCGAGATAGCTCATGGACTTCTCCTTCATCGTCGAACTCGATTTCGAAAAACTTGTCGGCCTGGGTGGCGGGTTCCTCGTTCCGCAGGGCGCGGGGGACCAGCGGTGGGGCGTCGGCGAAATGCGGCATGACATGGTCGGCGAGCAGTTCCATCGACCGCACGACGTCCTCGTGTGCCATGCCGCCGAACCGCATCCAGCAGATGAGATGGTCGAGACCCGTTTCCTCGCGGAGGATCTCGATGTCGCGGATGAGCCCGTCGGGATCGCCGACGTAGCAGATCCCGCCCTCACGCAGGCCGGTCAGTGACATCGCACCCTCCGCGGCGGCCTCTGCCAGCGCGGCGTATCGCTCGTAGCCCGCGGGTGTCGCGGCGCCCTGAGGAACGGCGGACATGACGTTGTCGAAGTACCACTCGAGGCTCGGTCGTGCCCGTCGGACGGCCAGGGCGTCGTCCTCGGCCAGATGGATCTGCCAGTTCATCGGGAAGTCGAGGGACAGCGGATCGCGACCCCGATGCATCAGCGTGCGTTTGGCGCCGACGACGAACCCGTTGAGTTCGGGCAGTGTCATCAGGGTCGGCGTGACGAGCATGTTGTGGCCGTGATCGGCGACCAGGTCGAAGGTCTCGGGACTGATCGACGCCACGTAGATCGGGGGTGTCGGTCGCTGCAGTGGCGTCGGTCGGCAGTCCACGCCGTCGATGTGGAAGTGCTTGCCGTGGAACGTGTACGGCTCACCGATGGCCTTGGTCCACAGACCCGTGACGATCTGGAACGCCTCGTCGAAGACCTCGCGGCTGACGTCCTGCTTGTCGGCCACGCCCATCGCACGGAACTCGTGGGGCTGGTAGCCGCGTCCGACACCGAAGTCGAGTCGGCCACCGGAGATCACGTCGACCATCGCGAAGTCCTCGGCGATCCGGACCGGCCACGCGAGGGTCAGGTTGCTGACCGCGATCCCGATGCGCATCCGGGAGGTGCGGGACGCGATGGCGGCCGCCGCGACCTGCGGTGACGGCATCGACCCGTAGGCGCTGCCGTGGTGTTCGGCGAGCCAGACCCCCTCGAATCCGAGACGTTCGGCGATCTCGACCTGCGAGAGCATCTCCTCGTAGGCCCGCCGAAAGTCCCGGTCCGGGCTCTCCAACACGTAGAACAGGCTGAACTTCACAAGGTCGACGTTAGGAATCGCCGTGCGTCACCGGAACCGGAGAATCCGCGGCGGTTGTGGGTTCCCACAAGTCGGGTGTGCCGGCGGCCCGCTCACGGAGGGTCCGTTTGTCGAGTTTTCCCACGCTGGTTCGCGGGAGATGGTCGACGATCACGATCTTCTCGGGCATCCACCAGCGCGGCACACGGTCGGCGAGCTCCGCCGCGACCTCGTCGACGTCGAGGCCGTCGTCGCCGACGATGTAGGCGACCGGGCGCTCCTGCCAGCGCGGATGCGGTACGGAGACCACCGCCGCCGCGTGGACGGCCGGATGCTCGACGAGCGCCTCCTCGAGGGCCACGGAGCTGATCCACTCGCCGCCGCTCTTGATGAGGTCCTTGCTGCGGTCGACGATGGTGAGATAGCCGTGTTCGTCGATGACCCCGATGTCGCCCGTGCGCAACCAGCCGTCGTCGAACCTGTCCGGATGGTCGGCCCGGTAATAGCGGGTGGCGACCCACGGGCCGCGGATCAGGACCTCGCCACGGCTGATCCCGTCGTGGGGCATGACCCGACCGTCCTCGTCGACGAGCTTCCACTGCAGGCCGGGCAGGAGCCTCCCCTGCTTGCGGATGTACGCCCAGCGGCGTTCCGCGTCATCGTCGGTCGACGCCGGGGGGCGGGAGAACGTCGCCATCGGCGAGATCTCGGTCATGCCCCAGCCCTGGAAGACCGGGACCCCGAGCTGTTCGAGGTCGCGGATCAGGCCGAGCGTCGGTGTCGAACCGCCCAGGACCAGCGCGCGGAGACTGCTCAGGTCGGTGCCCGCATCCCGCGCATGAGCGAGCATGTCCACTGCGACGGTCGGCACCATCCCGGTGTAGGTCACCTGCTCGTCGGCGATGATGCCGGCGATCTGGGCCGGTGTGGGGTGTGGTCCGGGCAGGATCTGTGACGCCCCGGACATCAACGCCGCGAACGGAACTCCCCAGGCGTTGGCGTGGAACATCGGGACCACGAGCAGGACGCGGTCCCGCTCGGAGATCGCATGTCCGTCGGCCAGGCAGGCGGCCATCGTGTGCAGATAGAGGGATTTGTGGGAATATCCAACGCCCTTCGGGGCCCCGGTCGTGCCCGAGGTGTAGCAGAGGACGGCCAGGTCGTCGTCCGCGCGGGCGACCGGTCTCGCGAGAGGTTCCGCCGCGGCGATCATCGAGTCGAGCGAGGTCGCCGCGATCGCGGAATCGGCACCAGAGGGGTCGACATCGACGTCGATCGGCACGACCGGCATGTCCGGGCGTTGCGCGCGAGCGGTGGTGAGCAGGTGTTCCAGCGACGGGTCGGCGAAGATCATCGCATCGTCGGCGTGATCGACGATGTAGGCGATCTCGTCGGGCGCGAGTCGGATGTTGATCGTGTGCAGCACCGCGCCGGCGAGCGGCACCGCGAGATACAGCTCCAGGTGCCGACGGTGGTTCCAGGCCAGTGTGCCGACCCGGTCACCCGGACGTATGCCGCTCGCGATGAGGGCCGAAGCGAGCCGCAGAACGCGGTCGGCGTAGTCGCGATAGGTGTACCGGAAGACCTCGGCGCCGTCGACGTGATCGATGATCTCCTTGTCGCCGAACATGTCTCGCGCCCGGAACAGGAAGTCGGTGATCAGGAGGGGGTGTGCCGACGGCGGCGAGGGGGGTGCAGAGGATGGGCCCTGGTTCATGCAGGGACCTCCACCGACGATCGCGCGGCCAGTCGGGCTCTGACCCCGGGTACGACCGTGCCGGCGAGCAGCTCGATGCGGGCGCTGCCGCTGTCGATGGACTCGCCGGGCAGCTGCGCCCAGAAGTGCACGTCCTCGATCTGCGGCGTTGCGGTCAGCAACGTGGTGAGTTCGTCGACGGCGGTGGCCGGGTCCCACAGGGTGAACGAGCCGGCATCGACGAGCTGATCGGGTTCGGTGAACTGCGGGATGGGACCGAACGCGCCCATCTCGATGTACTTGTTGATCTGGTAGAGCGCGTGGGCGCCGATGCGCGACCACTCCCGCTCGGGATCGTCGGCGATGATGGTCCACTGCCCGGCGAAGATCCGGCCGTCGTCACGGGACCGGCCGAGTCGTTCGAGCGCGTCCAGGTAGGACGCGTGGTGTGCGTTCTGGGTGCTCAGGAAACCGTCACCGATGCGTGCGGCTCGTTCGATCGCCGGATCGGCCATCGCGCCGACCAGGATGTCGGGGGTCGTCTCCGGCGTGGGCGTGACGGGCAGCGCGGGTTTGCGCAGGCGCTTGCCGTCGAATGGTTCGGCCGACCCGGACCAGCATCGACGCACGATCTCCACACCTTCCTCGAGCAGACTCGGCCGGTTGATCAGTCGCCGTCCGAAAGCCTCGAACTCCGGCTCCCAATATCCCTGCCCGACACCGAGCGAGAAACGTCCGCCGGTCAGCAGGGACAGCGTGGCGGAGTCCTCGGCGAGCCGGATCGGGTTGTGCAGCGGCGACACGACGAGGTTGGTGCCGATCCTCATCGTCGTCGTCCGGTCGCCGATGGCGGAGGCGAGGAGGAACGGCGAGGGTGTGTAGCCGTCTTCCATGAAATGGTGCTCGGTCAGCCAGACGGAGTCGATCCCGATCGACTCCGCCCAGACGATCTGATCGAGCGTCGCTCGATAGAAGTCGCCGAAACCGCGCGAGTTCCCGGGCGGGTTGCGGAAGTCGTACCAGAGCCCGAAGCTGACGTCCGACGTACTCATTGCATGGTCCTTTCGCCGACGGTGTGGTCGGTGTCACTCTGGGCGATGGATGTGACGACGGGAAGGGCCCATCGAGGGGGTCATTGTCGGAAATCCCAAGGTTCGCGGATGCCGACCCAGGGGATGGAACCGGCAGCGTCCCGTGGGCGTCCAACAGATGGCGTGTTCCGGGCGGAGACGGCGAGCGCGCGGGATGGGTACCATCAGGCATCGTCAGGGGGGTGGGCATGGACAGCGCGGGGTCGAACCGGATCGCGATGGACGTCGAGCAGGTGTCCGCGGTCGCAGGCTATTACCGGCGTTCGTCCCTGGTTCTGAACGCGGTCGCCGACGACCTGGCCACGCACGACTTCGGCCGGTGGGCGCGCACCGATGCGGACCCCGGCCCGGCGTCGTCGCTGGGTCCGTCCGCCGCGACCTACGCCGAGATGAGTGCCACGCTCTCCGTCCGACTCCGCACGCAATCACGAGCTGCGGCCGTTCTCGCCGACACCCTGCGGAACTCCGCGATCATCATGGCCGCGGGCGACGCGCACGCCGCGGACGAGATCACCCGTGCGACACCGGGGTCGGGGGCGACGACGGGATGAGGCGGGGTGCGGATTCGCTGGCCACGCTGCGGAAGGACGCGCAGGACGGTACCGGGGCGCTGACCGAGTTGCTGGCGGTCGGAAGGCTGATGGGTGTACCGGTTCCCGACGACGTGACCATCCGTGCCGGGCTCCGTGCGGTGGACGACTTCGACATCGCGGCGCTCGCGGCGGACAGTCGGGTGCTGGTCTCCGCTCATCGAGCCGTGTCCGATCAGCTGCATCACCTGCCCGAGCAGCGGGTCCGGCTCGACGACGGCTGGCACGGCGAGTCCGCGTCGTTCGCGATCGAGACCGTCGTCGACCACCAGCGACGAGCCGAATCCGACCTCTATCTGCTGCACACGATCACCGACGCCACCTCCGCGGCCGCATCGGGGATCGACCGTCTGTTGCGCTCCTTCTACCTGGCCCTCGCCCGTCTGTCGGCACCGAATCCCGCGGGAACCCCACCTGCCGAGCTCCCACAGGCCGTGCTCTCCGGACGTGTCCCGCTCGATGTCGCGGTCGAGGACATCCGGTCGCGCGTGGCACTGTTCACCACCTCCGTCGACGCGACACTGCGCGGGATCGCCGGAATCCTCGACATCCTGAACCGGTCCCTCGACGGGATCGACGACGATCCCTATCCCGTCGAACCCGAGCGCGTCGAACCCGAGACCCGGCCCGTCGCGCGTGCTGCCGAGCCGGTCCGGCCCCAACCGGCTCCTACCGAGCCGCCCCTTCCGCCGACCGAGACGGTGCTACCTGTGCGCGAGTCCGACGAGGGGGACATCCCGTTCCGGTTGAGCGGCTCGTCGGCCGCGGAACCCGAAGTCGCGCAGGGAGTTCCCGGGGCCGAGCCGGCTGCTTTCGAGAGCAGGCCGGCGGCCGGTCCCGGACAGCAGACGCCGACCCCGACCCACATCGTCGCCGACACCCGCAGCGGCCGCACATCTCCGGCCGCCGGCGGGGCGTCGAGCTCACCCGAGCGATCGACCGGAGATCTGGCCCTGGCGGGTGACCAGTGAGTCTCGCCGATCAGATCGAAGCGCTGGCACGCGCTGCCACCGCCGAGGTCGCCGATGCCTCACACCGTTTCTCCGCGGCACAGCGCGATCTCGAGATCGCGATGACCGACCACCGGCGCACCGCCGAGCAGTCGGCGGCGCAACGGCTTCGTGCCGAACTGGAGCACCAGGCCGACGCCGCCGACGCATTGCCCGGCATCATGCTGCCCGCCGACATGGCCGACGCCAGTCCGCATCTGCCGCCGCCGAACGCATAGGCTGTCAGCTGTGCCAGGCAAGAAGCGTCCGAAACCATCGCAGTCGCCCGCGAAGCTGATGACCGCGCTCGGCCGTCGGGGCCCGAATCGCGTTCTCCACGGCGATCTCGGGATCGTCGGTACCCGCGGCGAGGTGTTCACCCCTGCGAGCGGGGAACGACTGCCCGCCATCGCCTTCGGGCACGGTTGGCTGTCCTCGCCGAGCCGCTACCGCGACCTGTGCCAGCACCTGGCGTCGTGGGGCATCGTGGTGGCGGTCCCGGCCGGTCAGCTGGGGGTACTGGTGTCCGACGACGCGATGGCCGCGGAGCTGCGTTCGGCCTTGTCGATCGTGACCCGGGTCCGGCTGGGCTTCGGCGAGATCACCGTCGACCCCGCGAAGGTGGGCTTCGCCGGTCACGGTTTCGGGGCCTCCGCCGCCGTCATCGCTGCGTCGGAGGGCATCCTGCACGGCCAGCGGCAGCCCGACGTCCGGGGTGTGGTCGCGCTCTTCCCGGCGCCGACCACCGCCGGGCTCCTGCCCGCGGCACGTCGCGTGACCGCGCCGGGGCTCATCGTCTCCTCGATCGGCGAACTCGACACCATCGACGGCAACGCGCTACCGCTCGCGCAGGCGTATGGCGCCGACCACACATCAGATGATGAGCGCCGTGTGGTGCTGCGCACGCCGCCCGGAGCGACGTCGCGGGGCCTCGTCGAACATCGCACGATCGGCGCGCTGTGGGGGAGCAACGGGGCCGACAAGAAGACGCACGGCGCCGTGCGTGCGCTGACCACCGGATTTTTGCTCCACACGCTCACCCAAGACCCCGAGTACCAGGCGTTTTCCGATCCCGACACCGTCCTCGGCAAGGTCCCGGCCGTTGACCTCGACGACCCGCCGGAGGTTCAGGACCGAATCGCCAAACTCCTCGGCGCCAAGGAACGCAGGCGTCGTCGCGCCGCGTCTCCGGTGCCCGCCGCGGCCCCGAACGTCGTGGTCCCCAAGACCCTGGAGTGACGCCCCCGCGCGCGAGCGCATCGTCCGCACCGCGCGCAGGTACGCTGACTAGCTATGTGTGGAATCGTCGGATACGTGGGGCGCCGCGATGCCCTGGACATCGTCGTCGAGGCATTGCGACGGATGGAGTACCGCGGGTACGACTCGGCGGGTGTCGCCATTCTCGACGGCGCCGGTAACACCGCGATCCAGAAGAAGGCGCTCCGCATGGAGAACCTGGAGAAGCAGATCGCGACCGTCGGCCGGGAGTCGCTGTCGGGGACCACGGGCATGGGGCACACCCGGTGGGCCACGCACGGCAAGCCGACCGACCGCAATGCGCATCCGCACGCGAGTGACGACGGCAAGATCGCGGTCGTCCACAACGGCATCATCGAGAACTACGCCGAGCTGCGGGCCGAGCTGGAAGAAGACGGCGTCGAGTTCGGCTCGGAAACCGACACCGAGACCGCCGTCCACCTGGTCTCCAAGTACTACGCCCTCGGCCCGACCGCTGGCGACTTCGTGGCCAGCGCCTATGCCGCGCTGCGCCGGCTCGAAGGTGCGTTCACCCTCGTGTTCACCCACGCCGACCATCCCGACACCATCGTGGCGGCACGCCGGTCGACCCCGCTCGTGGTGGGTGTCGGGCAGGGCGAGATGTTCGTCGGATCCGACGTGACCGCGTTCATCGAGCACACCCGCGAGGCCGTGGAGCTCGGCCAGGACGAGGTCGTCGTGATCACCGCCGACACCTACACGATCACCGACTTCGACCGGAATGAGCGCGCGGG
The DNA here is from genome assembly GCF_024733855.1 of Gordonia sp. GONU. Taxonomy (NCBI): domain Bacteria; kingdom Bacillati; phylum Actinomycetota; class Actinomycetes; order Mycobacteriales; family Gordoniaceae; genus Gordonia; species Gordonia sp. GONU. Next base: position 41,965 of record NZ_JANRHB010000038.1, on the reverse strand, counting down.
CAAGCCGTTCCACATCGACTGGGATCTCGCGGCGGCCGAGAAGGGCGGCTACGACTTCTTCATGCTGAAGGAGATCGCCGAGCAGCCGCGCGCGATCGCCGACACCCTGCTCGGACACCTGCAGAACGGGCGCATCGTGCTCGACGAGCAGCGACTGACCGACGACGACCTGCGCGACGTCGACAAGGTCTTCGTCGTCGCCTGCGGCACGGCCTACCACGCCGGACTGCTGGCCAAGTACGCGATCGAGCACTGGACGCGTCTGCCGGTCGAGATCGAGCTGGCGAGCGAGTTCCGCTACCGCGACCCGGTCCTCGACCGGTCGACGCTGGTCGTGGCGATCTCCCAGTCGGGCGAAACCGCCGACACGCTCGAGGCTGTCCGGCACGCCAAGGATCAGAAGGCACGAGTCCTCGCCATCTGCAACACCAACGGTGCGCAGATCCCGCGCGAATCCGACGCGGTGCTGTACACCCACGCCGGTCCGGAGATCGGTGTCGCTTCCACCAAGTGCTTCCTCGCGCAAATCGTCGCGGCCTATCTGGTGGGTCTGGCGCTCGCGCAGGCCCGCGGCACCAAGTACGCCGACGAGGTGGCCCGCGAGTTCGCGGCCATCGAGGCGATGGCCGACTCGGTCGCCGAGGTCCTCGAGACCATGGAGCCGGTGCGCGAGCTCGCGCAGTCGCTGGCCCACCACAACACGGTGCTGTTCATCGGCCGTCACGTCGGCTATCCGGTGGCCCTCGAAGGTGCGCTCAAGCTCAAGGAGCTCGCGTACATGCACGCCGAGGGCTTCGCCGCCGGTGAACTCAAGCACGGGCCCATCGCGCTGATCGAGGACGGTCTGCCCGTCATCACCGTCATGCCGTCCGCGGACGGTCGCGCGGTGCTGCACTCGAAGATGGTCAGCAACATCCGCGAGATCCAGGCCCGCGGTGCGCGCACGATCGTCATCGCCGAATCCGACGACGCCGCCGCCCGCGCGGTCGCCGACGAGTTCATCCCGATCCCGAAGACGCCGACGCTCCTGCAGCCGCTGGTCTCCACGGTGCCGCTGCAGGTGTTCGCCGCCAGCGTCGCCCAGGCGCGCGGTTACGACGTCGACAAACCGCGCAACCTGGCCAAGTCGGTGACCGTCGAGTAGACCGGTCCCGATGTCGACCCGGTACCTGACCGCCGACGAGGTCCGCGACGCCGAGCGGGCGTCGGGGGACCTCCTCGCCAACGGAACGCTGATGCGCCGCGCCGCGCACGGCGTCGCGCAGGCCGTCGTGGGGGAGCTGAACCGTACGGGCGGATGCTACGGGCGGACGGTAGGAGTGGTCGTCGGGGCGGGTGACAACGGCGGCGACGCCCTCTTCGCCGCCGCCGAACTCGCCCGCCGCGGAGCAGCCGCCCATGCGGTGCTGCTGGCACCCGACAAGGCGCACCCGGCCGGGCTACGGGCGTTCCGGTCGGCCGGCGGGCGTGTCGTCGACTCATTGCCGGGGCATCCCGACGTCGTCATCGACGGTGTCGTGGGCATCGGCGGCCGCGGACCGCTGCGCCCCGCCGCGGCGGCGGTCTTCGCCGGTCTCGGTGCCGAGACCACGGTCGTGGCAGTCGATCTGCCGTCCGGTGTCGACGCCGACACCGGCGAGGTCCACACCCCGTCCGTCCGCGCCGATGTCACCGTCACCTTCGGCTTCCCCCGGCGCGCACACCTTCTCGCCGCGCCCCGGTGTGGTCGCGTGATCGTCGTCGACATCGGCATCGGTGACCCTACGGAACCGGCTGCGCAGCAACTCATCTCGTACTCCGACGAGGAGATCGACTGGCCGGTGCCGGGACCTGCCGACGACAAGTACACCCAGGGCGTGGTCGGGGTCATCGCCGGCTCGCACCGCTATCCGGGCGCGGCGATCCTGGCCTCCGGGGCCGCGGTGGCCGCGACCTCGGGCATGACGCGGTATGTCGGATCCGCTCACGCCGAAGTCGTTTCGCACTTCCCCGAGGTGATCGCCGCTCCGGACCTCGCCGACGCCGGCCGCGTCCAGGCCTGGGTGGCCGGTCCGGGAATGGGCACCGACGCCGCCGCGACGGCGACGCTGCGCACCGTCCTCGACTCCGATCTGCCGGTTCTCGTCGACGCCGATGCGCTCACCATCATCTCGACCGATCCCGCACTCGTCGACGGCCGTCGGGCGCCTACGCTTCTGACCCCCCATGCCGGCGAGTTCGCGAGGCTGACCGGGACCGAGGTGGACGCCGATCGGGTGTCCGCGGTCGCCGACCTCGCCGCCCGGTGGGGTGTCACGGTGCTGCTGAAGGGCCGGATCACGCTGATCGCCGACCCGTCGGGAAGGGTCGTCGGAAACGACGCCGGGGCGTCGTGGGCCGCGACCGCCGGCGCGGGCGACGTGCTGGCCGGGATCGCCGGCTCACTGCTCGCGGCGGGTCGGTCACCACAGGAGGCGGGTGCTGCGGCGGCCCGCGTCCACGCCCATGCTGCCCTGCTGGCGAGTCGGGGAGCCCCGATCGGCGCCTCCGCGCTGCTCGCGGCCCTGCGACCGGCGATCCGCGAGTTCGCCACACGACGAGCAGGAGCGGAGCCGCCGACGCCGTCACGCGCATCATCGTGACGTCCACCCAACCGTGTCCCCGTTGCGCCCGCATCGGTGTGATTCCTCATAGGCGGCCCGGTGAAACGGCTGGTCACGGCGCTCGGCAGGTCGCCGCGCAGAAATCGTTCGCGACGATCTGGGAGAATGGTCGGCGATGACTTCCCCTGCTCTGACCGCGACCGTCGACCTCGGCGCCATCGCGCACAACCTCGACGTGTTGCGTACGACCTCGAATGCTGCCGTGATGGCTGTCGTGAAGGCCGACGCCTACGGTCACGGCGCCGTGCCGGTCGCGCGGACCACACTGGCCGCGGGCGCCGCCGAGCTGGGCGTCGCGCACATCACCGAGGCCCGCGCCTTGCGTGCCGCCGGGATCGACGCCCCGATCACCGCCTGGTTGCACACCCCGGCCGCGGACTTCGAGGGCGCGGTCACCGACCACATCGAGATCGCCCTGTCCTCGTCCACCCAGCTCGACGCCGTGGTCGCGGCCGCCCGTGCCACCGGCGTCGCGGCGAGTGTCACGGTGAAGGTGGACACCGGACTCAACCGGAGCGGCGTCGCGGCCGACGAGTGGGACGACTTCGCCGTGAAGATCGCGAAAGTGCACGCCGAGGGAGCCGTCACCGTCCGCGCGGTGATGTGTCACCTCGCCCGCGGTGACGAACCCGACCATCCACTCAACAGCGAACAGGCCGCCCGGCTCGACGCCGCAGCCGCCGACCTCGCTCGCCTCGGCGCGGCGCCCGAGATCATCCACATGGCGAATTCACCTGCGGCACTGACTCGTCCGGATCTGGCGCGTGACATGGTCCGGCCCGGGATCGCGCTCTACGGTCGTACCCCGGTCCCCGAGCGCGGCGACTTCGGGCTCATCCCGGCGATGACGCTGTCGGCGCAGGTCGCCCTGGTCAAGCGCGTCGCCGCCGGGGAGGGCGTCTCCTACAGCCAGACCTGGATCGCACCGCACGACACCGTCGTCGCGGTGATCCCCGCGGGTTACGCCGACGGGGTCCCGCGCCTGCTGTCGGGACGGCTTCGCGTACGGATCGGTGACCGGCTCTTCGGCGGGGTCGGCCGGATCTGCATGGATCAGCTGGTCGTCGAGCTCGGACCCGACGCGGCCGGGGTGCGGGAGGGCGACGAGGTCGAACTCTTCGGCACCGGGGCCCGCGGGGGCGTCACCGCCAAGGACTGGGCCGACGCCATCGGCACCATCGACTACGAGATCGTCTCCCAGATCGGCAGCCGCGTGGTCCGGCGCTACGTGAACACGAGCCCGGCTCGCGGTGACGCGGTGGCCGACGAGTGAGCGGGGTGAGTGTGGTGGACGATTCCGAACGCGTCGGACTGCTCGCCGGGCTGGCCGGTGTCGCGGCACTGGGCGGTATGGCGGCGGTCGGCGCTGCGCGCAACATCGCGCGCAAGAGCGTCGTCGGCAAGTCCGATCCCCACGCCGACATCGACCTCACCAGGTTGTACGACGAGCAGGCGCGGACGGTGACCACCGACGACGGCCTCGACCTCGCGGTCCGGACCGTCGACCTCGGTGACGTTCCCGACGGCACACCTCCCGAGCTCACCATCGTCTTCGTACACGGATTCAGCCTGCGGCTGGCGAGCTGGCACTTCCAGCGTGACCAACTCGCGGCGGAGTGGGCCGACCGCAACTACCGTTTCGTCTTCTACGACCACCGCGGACACGGCGAGAGCGATCCCGCGCCGGTGGAGACCTGCACGATCGCCCAGCTCGCCGACGACGCCGCGGCCGTGATCCGTTCCACGGTGACCGCCGGACCCGTTGTCGTGGTGGGCCATTCGATGGGCGGCATGACGGTGATGGGGCTGGCCCGTCGTCATCCGGCCCTGTTCTCGTCGACGGGCCCGGTTGCCGGCGTGGGTCTGGTCGCGACCGCCTCGCGTGGTCTCACCGAGGCGGGACTCGGTGAGGGACTGGGTAATCCGGTGGTCGACGCTTTCCGCCTCAGCGTGCGACGCGCGCCGCGCCTGGTCCAGGCGGGTCGTGGCCTGACCCGCCAAGCCCTCGAACCCGTGCTCGTCGCGGCCAGCTTCGGGCCGGCGTTCTTCAGCCCGGCACTCGGTAGTGCCGTGGAGAAGATGATCCAGAGCACGCCGATCGAGACCATCGTGAACTTCCTGCACGCCTTGGAGATCCACGACGAGTCGACGGCACTGCCGGTGCTGGCGCAGGTGCCCACCACCGTCGTGTGCGGCGACAAGGACCGGCTGACACCGCTGCCGAACTCGGTGCGAATGTTCTCCCAGCTCGGTCCGGATTCCCGTCTCGTGGTGGTCAAGGGGGCCGGCCACATGGTCCAGATGGAGGAACCCCAGATGGTCAGCGACGCGATCGTCGATCTCGTGGACCGCGCCCGGATCGCCCGGCCGGCGCCCCGTCGGCGCTGGTGGAAGATGCTGGGGAAGGCATGAGCCCAGAGAGATCGCACACCGACGGAATCCACCCGACACCGGTCACCGACCGCACCGGAACCCGTGAGCTGCCCGAGGTCGCCGACACCGAGGCGTTCGGCGCCGAACTCGCGACCGTGTTGTCCGCCGGGGACCTCGTGATCCTCGACGGCCCGCTCGGTGCGGGCAAGACGGCCCTGGCCCGCGGAATCGGCGCGGGTCTGGGGGTCGAGGGCCGGGTCACCTCGCCGACCTTCATCATCGCGCGCGAGCACCGACCGGGCCGACCCGACGGCCCGGCGATGGTCCATGTCGACGCCTACCGGCTCGGCCTGGCCGGCAGCGACGAGGCCGGTGGACCGGCACGAGGCGGCCTGGACGAACTCGACGCCCTGGACCTGGACACCGAACTGACCGATGCGGTCGTCGTGGTCGAATGGGGTGAGGGGGTCGCCGAGCGGCTGGCACAGCGATACCTGGTCGTGCGGTTGCGTCGCGACGTGGACACCGATGTGCGACACGTGGAATGGAAGTGGGTGACCGAAGAATGAGTTCGGCTGAACGGGGTGTCGACGCGGCGCGGACGGTGCTCGCGATCGACACCGCGACCGACTCGGTGGTCACCGGCGTCGTCGAGACGATCGGCGGTGTGCGCGTGCTCGCCGAACGCGTGGTCACCGACCACCGCCGGCACGCAGAGCTGCTGACCACTCTCATCGCGGAATGCCTTGCCGAATCCGGGATCTCCCGCGACGCCCTCTCCGCGGTGGTTGTCGGATGTGGTCCCGGACCGTTCACCGGCCTGCGTGTGGGTATGGCCACCGGCGCGGCGTTCGCCGACGCACTCGGCATTCCCGCACACGGCGTGTGTTCGCTGGACGCGCTCGCACTCGAGACGACTCCGCCGGCCGGGCGTCCCGACGTCCTCGTCGTTACCGACGCCCGGCGCCGCGAGGTGTACTGGGCGCTGTACCGCGACGGGGCGCGGGTCCGCGGACCTGAGGTGTCCGCACCGGCGACGGTCGCCGAGGAGCTGGCCCCGGTGTTCAGCACCGGCGAGGTCGGTGCGGTGTCCGGGTCGGCGTCGCATCTGGAGCTGGTCGGCTGGACGGAGACGACCCCGCAGGTGACCGTGCCGTCGGCCCGGGGGCTCGTCGCGGCTGCCGCGTCGGCAATCGAGGCCGGCGTGGTGCCGGAACCACTTGTGCCGCTGTATCTCCGACGCCCCGACGCGGTCGAGCAGAAGGCCAGGAAGCTGGGAGCCGCGCGGTGACCGCCCCCGAACTGATCATCGACGCGCTGACCTACGGCGACATCCCGCACTGCGCGGCGCTGGAGAAGCAGATGTTCGCCGAGGACTCGCCCTGGCCGGCCTCGGCGTTCCGGGCCGAACTGAACGCGCCGTACAACACCTACTTCGCGGCGCGGGAACGTGCGGCCGGTGAGGTCATCGGCTACGCCGGGATCTCCACACTCGGTCAGCCGGATGCCTACGAATGCGAGATCCACACGATCGCAGTCGATCCCGCCCACCGGGGGCGGGGAATCGGCAAGGCGTTGCTGGAGGCGATGCTGACGGTGGCCGACGCCGTCGACGCCCCGGTCTTCCTCGAGGTCCGCACCGACAACGACGTCGCGATCACCCTGTACTCCCGGCACGGCTTCAGTACCGCCGGCTTCCGCCGCAATTACTACCAGCCGTCCGGCGCGGATGCATACACGATGTTGCGGGCCCCGAGTTCGGGACGGCCGCTCGATCCCGAGGAGGGCCCGGCGTGATCGTCATGGGCATCGAGAGTTCCTGCGACGAGACCGGGGTCGGCATCGTGCGCTGGACGCCGGCCGACGGTGACACACCCGGCCATGCGACGCTGCTCGCGGACGAGGTCGCCTCGAGCGTCGACGAACACGCCCGGTTCGGCGGCGTCGTCCCCGAGATCGCCTCACGCGCGCACCTCGAGGCCATCGTGCCGACGATGCGCCGCGCCCGCGAGGCCGCCGGCATCGACCGGCCCGACGCCATCGCGGTCACCATCGGACCCGGACTGGCCGGTGCGCTGCTCGTCGGCGTCGCGGCCGCCAAGGCGTATGCGCTGGCCTGGGACGTACCGCTGTACGCGATGAATCACCTCGGCGGACATGTCGCCGTGGACACGCTGGAGCACGGACCGATGCCCGAGTGCGTCGCCCTCCTCGTGTCGGGCGGACACACACACCTGCTGCACGTCACCGATCTCGCGGAGCCCATCGTCGAGCTCGGCACCACCGTCGACGACGCGGCAGGGGAGGCCTTCGACAAGATCGCCCGACTGCTGGACCTCGGGTTCCCCGGCGGCCCGGCCCTCGACCACGCTGCGCGCGACGGCGATCCGAAGGCCATCGCGTTCCCTCGCGGGATGACCGGGCCACGCGATGCCCGCCATGATTTCTCCTTCAGCGGTCTCAAGACCGCGGTCGCGCGCTACGTGGAGAAATGTGAGCGCGACGGGGTGGCGGTTCCGGTGGCCGACGTCGCGGCGTCGTTCCAGGAGGCCGTCGCCGACGTCCTCACCATGAAGGCCGTCCGCGCGTGCGGTGATCTGGGTGTCGACACCCTCGTCCTCGGTGGCGGTGCCACCGCCAACTCGCGGATCCGGTCGCTCGCCGAGGAGCGCTGTGCGGCCGCCGGCATCACGCTGCGCGTGCCGAAACCGAGACTGTGCACCGACAACGGCGTCATGATCGCGACCCTGGGCGCACATGTGATCGCCGGCGGCGCGGCGCCGTCGCCGCTCACGGTGGCTTCCGATCCGGCGATGTCGGTACGGGTCAGTCAGCTCTGAGGTCCGCATCGAGGCTCTGGCGCTTCCTGAGCTGCGATCGCGGGGAGCGAAACTCCGGCATTTTGCACCCACCACCCTTGAGTGCTGGCACTCGCACGTATAGAGTGCTAGCTGGCGCTGAACGAAGCCTCGGACACCCGCGACGACGAGGTTTTGTCCCAGGGCCATGAACGTGCAGATTCTTTCTCAGTACGAAAGTTGAGGACTCACATCGTGGCGAGCGTGAACATCAAGCCGCTTGAGGACAAGATCCTGGTGCAGGCCGTCGAGGCCGAGACGACCACCGCCTCGGGCCTGGTCATCCCGGACTCCGCCAAGGAGAAGCCGCAGGAAGGCACCGTCATCGCCGTCGGCGAGGGTCGGGTCACCGAGCAGGGCAACCGCGTCCCCGTGGACGTCAAGGAAGGTGACACCGTCATCTACAGCAAGTACGGCGGCACCGAGATCAAGTACGCCGGCGAGGAGTACCTGATCCTGTCGGCGCGCGACGTCCTCGCCGTCATCGGCAAGTAGGACTCGGGCTCTACAGACCCCGCGAGTCGTTCGCGATTCGACGCACCGCCCCGGCTCCCCGTGCAGGGGTACCGGGGCGGTGTGCGTTGTCTCGTCCGACTCCCGCGAAGAAAGAGATTCATGGCCAAGCAGATTGAATTCAACGAAACCGCGCGGCGGGCGCTCGAACGAGGCATCGACCAGCTCGCCGACACCGTGAAGGTCACCCTCGGCCCGCGCGGCCGGCACGTGGTCCTCGCCAAGGCATTCGGTGGACCGAGTGTCACCAACGACGGTGTCACCATCGCCCGCGACATCGACCTCGAGGACCCCTTCGAGAACCTCGGTGCCCAGCTGGTCAAGTCGGTGGCGACCAAGACCAACGACGTCGCAGGTGACGGCACCACCACCGCAACGGTTCTCGCGCAGGCGATGGTCAAGGCCGGTCTGCGCAACGTCGCCGCCGGTGCCAACCCGATCGCACTCGGACAGGGCATCAGCAAGGCCGCCGACGCGCTGAGCGAAGCACTGCTGGCCGCCGCGACCCCGGTCGCCGGCGAGCAGTCCATCGCCCAGATCGCCACCGTCTCCTCTCGCGACGAGGAGATCGGCGAGATGGTCGGCAAGGCGATGTCCGTGGTCGGTGCCGATGGCGTCGTCACCGTCGAAGAGGGCTCGGGGCTGCAGACCGAACTCGAGATCACCGAGGGCGTGCAGTTCGACAAGGGCTTTCTCTCGCCGTACTTCGTCACCGACGTCGACAGCCAGGAAGCGGTCCTCGAGGATGCGCTCGTGCTGCTGTACCGCGACAAGATCAGCTCGCTGCCGGAGTTCCTGCCGCTGCTGGAGAAGGTCGTCGAGGCGGGCAAGTCGCTGCTGATCGTCGCCGAGGACGTCGAGGGCGAGCCGTTGTCGACCCTGGTCGTGAACTCGATCCGCAAGACCATCCGAGCCGTCGCGGTGAAGTCGCCGTTCTTCGGTGACCGCCGCAAGGCGTTCATGGAGGACCTGGCGGTCGTCACCGGCGGCACCGTGGTCACCTCGGATGTGGGCCTGAGCCTGTCGACCGTGGGCCTCGAGGTCCTCGGCTCGGCACGTCGTGTCGTCGTCACCAAGGACGCCACCACCATCGTCGAGGGTGCGGGTACCAAGGAGGCCATCGCCGGCCGCGCCGCGCAGTTGCGTCGTGAGATCGAGGAGTCGGACTCCGACTGGGACAAGGAGAAGCTCTCCGAGCGTCTGGCCAAGCTGGCCGGCGGCGTCGCCGTCATCCGTGTCGGTGCGGCCACCGAGACCTCGCTCAAGGAGCGCAAGCACCGCGTCGAGGATGCCGTCGCCGCAGCCAAGGCCGCGGTCGAGGAGGGCATCATCCCCGGCGGTGGTTCGGCGATCGTGCAGGCATCGAAGGTGCTCGACGAGCTCGCCGCCTCGCTGACCGACGACGAGGCGCTGGGCGTCCGCGTGGTGCGGGATGCTGCCAAGGCGCCGCTGTACTGGATCGCCTCCAACGCCGGTCTCGACGGCGCCGTGGTGGTCGACAAGGTGTCCAACCTCGGCAAGAACGAGGGCTTCAACGCCGCGAGCCTCACCTACGGGGACCTCGTCGGCGAGGGCATCATCGATCCGGTGAAGGTGACCCGTTCCGCGGTCGTCAACGCCGCGTCGGTCGCCCGCATGGTGCTCACCACGGAGACCGCGGTCACCGATCGACCCGCCGAGGAGCCCGCCGGCCACGCCGGACACGGTCACTCGCACTGATCGAGCGGTAGTACACCGGTCGAGCGGCGATACACACGCAGGAGCCGGGCATCCTCCGAGGATGTCCGGCTCCTGTGTCGTTTGCGTGGTGTCCGCAGGGCCCTGTTCGCCGTCCGGTCGTCGTCCGTCGGCGGCTACGGACTGCTCAGCTCGCCATGCGGCGACCGGCGCCGCGCTTCATCAGCATGCTGCGTTCGGACTCCGAGAGTCCGCCCCAGATCCCGTAGGGCTCGGCCACTGCCAGCGCGTGCTCGCGGCACTGGGCGATGACGGGGCACTGGTGGCACAGCTCCTTCGCCCGACGTTCACGCTGGGCGCGCGCACGGCCACGTTCACCGTCAGGATGGAAGAACATCGACGAGTCGACGCCGCGGCAGAGGCCGGACATCTGCCAGTCCCAGATATCTGCGTTGGGGCCGGGGAGATGATTGGGCTGAGGCATGGCAGCTACTCCTTGTCTAGGGCCGCACCGAGGTGCTCGGTCGAGAAACGTCGATTTCCTGCAACGCTTGCGCTCACATTAAGCGGCCCTGAGAAATGGCGTCAATACCGTCGAAATCAGACATCGGGGCAGTGAAAGTCTCCTAAATGTTAACGGCGGGTTAGATGAACGGATGGTGCTAGCACAGCGGGGTCGAGGGGTTGTCACGCCCTCTGATCGGGCGAAGGTAATGGGCGCGGACCTGCGTAGATGGAAAGGTCAATACTTTCCGCGACGAGTGAACACGACCTGATCATCGAACGACGGCCATGTCAACGGTTAACACCGAGGAAATCTGGTTATTATCCGCTGGTGATCTGCTCGCAGGATTAACGTTGGGAATCGTTCGTTAAATTCATGCAAACCAAAAGAGAAGTAGTGATCAAGACCACTTCACGGGGCCTCGACAAGGCTCCTGAACTGCGTTGGGAGGCCGCAGTGGAGGCGGGAGGCCGCGGTGAGTACGCCGCGGCGCTCACCATGCTGGCGCGGTTGGACGAGGACGTGAGGTCCACACAGGGGTCGACGCCCCGCGGACCCGCCGCCGCGTTGCTGTCGCTGTGCCGGAGCACGACGGCCTCGCTGTTGCGGCAGGGCGGACGCCACGATCTCGCGCTGGGACTCGACGGGGTCGCCTTCGCTATGGTCGCGGGTGTCCATCCGGTCGCGGACGATCCGGGACGGGATGATCCGGGACGGATCGACCCGGTACGGGCCGCACGGGCGGATGCTCTCATCGGACTGGCTGCAGACAATCTCGGTCTCCTTCGTTTCCGGGCGTCGGCGCGACTGCTCGGCCGTGCGCGGAAGCAGCTCTCCGGGCCGGGCGGGCCCGGCCCGGAGAGATGGGCCTCATCGGAAGCCGTGGACTGGCTCACCCATGGCCGATGCCGGCTGCGCTGGGAATGGGTCAGTGCCGAACTCGGGCTGTACTCCGGAGACGTCGCCGCGGGGCTGGCTCATGCAGAGGCTGCCGACCGGCTCGTCCGTCATCTGGCCGACACCTCGGACGTGCCGGCGCGGCATCGCGTGAAGACCTCTCTCATCCACGCGGCCGCCCTCGCCGGGGCGGGGAATTCCGAGGCGTCGGCCGCGCAGGCCCGTCGCGTCGTCGTCGACGCAGGTGAACACGGTTTGTTGCCCCTGGAATGGGCGGCGTCGAGCCTGCTCATCGGCGCGGGCGTGGCGTCGGCGTCGGAAGAGGAGAGGTGTCGAGACCTGCGCGCCACGCTGAGCGGCAAGGGCATGGCACTGACGCCAACGGAGTGATGGCTAAGGTGTTTGAGGGTCTGCCTCGCGCGTTGCGGTGACGTTCAGGGGTGTCGCGGCCCGTAACAGGACCGCCTCACGACGGTCAACCGATCTGTAACACGGGGATTCCTACGCGCGATGAAGCTGTCAGGTGGTGAGTTGGACGACGCTGTCCGGGCCGCGGGCCAGGGCGATCGTGCAGCTCTCACCTCTGTCCTCGAAAGCGTGCAGGAACCGATCCTGCGCTATTGCCGAGGGCGAATCGGAGTAGGAGAACGTCATCTGTTCTCCGCAGACGACATCGCGCAGGAGGCTTTGATGGCGGTGATGACCGCGCTGCCCCGTTATCGGGACCAGGGCAAGCCGTTCATGGCCTTCGTCTACGGCATCACGTCACACAAGGTCGCCGATGCCATGCGGGTGGCCGCCCGGGTCAAGTCCGATCCGGTGGAGGATGTGCCCGAGGTGGGTCATGTGACCGGCGGACCGGAGCAGTCCGCTCTCGACGCCGACGGCAGTAGGCGGATGCGCGCGTTACTGGACATACTCCCGGAGAAGCAGCGTGAGGTGCTGGTACTCCGGCTGGTCGTCGGCATGTCGGCCGAGGAGACGGCCCAGATGATCGGGAGCACCGCGGGTGCGGTTCGAGTGGCCCAACACCGGGCGCTGGCGAAGCTGAAAGACGAGTTGAAACGGACAGGAGGTCACGATGAGCGGGGAGTCTGACTGGCGCGATCGTCGCTTTGTCCACGGACGCGAACATCTCGGCCGTCCGGGTCAGCCGTCGAGCCGGGGTCGGGGACCGGGCCCGAGCGGCCCGTCCACCGGAGGTCCCGCCACCGGAGGACCCGCAACCGGCGGTGACGCTCTCGAGCACGAAGCGGGCGCAATCGGTGCGGAATCACTGGACTTCGCCGAGGTCGGTTTCGACGAGAACTTCCTCGACGCGCTTTCCCACGATGTGCCCGTCCCCACGCGTGACAGCACCGAATATCAACTCGCAGAACTTCTCTCGGGGTGGCGCAACGAGGTCGTGTCGACCCCGGTGCCGCAGCTGGTGTCCGTCGACGACGTCGAGCGCGCGATCGCGAGCACCGAACGCGCGAGTCGTGGCCGCCGCATGGTGCGCCACCTGCGCGTGGTGTCCGGCGCGGCCGCGATCGTCATCGTGGCAGCGGCCGGCCTGACCGTCCTGTCCGAGGGCTCGCAACCGGGCGACCCGCTGTGGGGCGTCAAGCAGGTCGTGTTCGCCGAGGCGGCGTCGGAGACCCAGGCCGCCCACGATGTGCGCGCGGACCTCGAACGTGCCGAGGCGGCGATCGCCGCAGGCGACACGCAGGCGGCCGCGAGCTTCATCGCGAAGGCCCAGAGCAGCATGGGGCCGATGCGCGACAAGGACAGCCGGGAGGAGATGTCGGACTGGATGAATCGGCTCCGCGCCGGGGTCGGCCTGCCGCCGACCCGGGATGCGACGTCGTCGGCCGGTCAGTCGGAATCAGCGGCGACCGAACCCGGTGCACCCACCACCAATCCGGACGTGCGCAACCGGACCGACCAGAGGTCGCCCTCCGACAGTTCCGTGACCACGACACCGACGACCGAGGTGCCCCCTCCCGCGGAGGAGCCCGGTCAGACCGAGGAGCCGTCACAGTCGGCCCCGCCGAGCGAGCCGACCACCGGGCCCACCGAACCCACGACGAGTTCCTCGGTGTCGCGTACACCCGCCGACTTCCCCGCCTTCCCGTGGACACCGCCGCCCGGCGTCGACGCGTCGGACGGACGGCCCCGCTAGACCCGCACGAACAACCTCAGACGACTGCGCCCGTACCGATCTCGGTACGGGCGCAGTCGTCTGAGGGGGAGATGTCGGTCTGGTGGGCGGTGGCCCCTGGTATCAGCGGCCTTCGTCGAAATGGTTGCGGGCGTCGGCGTAGCCGCGGCAGTAGTCCCAGGTGACGTAGGCGTCGGGACGCGGGTCGACGGCCGGCTCGTGCGGCCGGACGGTCCCGTCGATGAGCAGCTGGATCAGGTTGGCCCGGAGCATGTCCCAGTCGTGGTAATGGTCCTCGTGGCAGTCGTCGCAGACGACGACGAGACCGCGGACGCCGCGGTGTGCGAGCAGCGCCTCGTAGACCGCGAGATCGGCCAGGTCCTCCTCGACCGCCAGCCGCTCGTTTTCGTCCAGAGGGATGCCCGGTTCCACACTGTCCAGTGCGGAAGCGGGATCGCTCGGGTCGTCGGCGAACGGATCCGGCGGGAGGCCGGGTGGCAGGTGGTCACGCACACCACCACCGTAGCCGATCCGGGCGCTGTTCCGCCGCAGCCCTCCAAAGGTATTCCGAAGGTATCCGGGCCCGTGCCGGGGAGGTTTCCGAACGAGGCAACACGGGGTCCCGGACGTCTCACCGGCACCGGAGTGCACGTGTGACGATCGCCGCATCGGTCGACTCGATACGATGGACCGATGACGCATGTTCGCACCGGTGGAGACGATCCCGGCAAGGTCGCAATGCTCGGCCTGACCTTCGACGACGTCCTGTTGCTGCCCTCGGCCTCGGACGTGATCCCCAGTGAGGTCGACACCTCCTCGCGAGTGACCAAGAACGTGACGCTGCGCGTGCCGCTGGTGAGCTCGGCGATGGACACCGTCACCGAGTCTCGCATGGCCATCGCGATGGCGCGCGCCGGCGGCATGGGCGTGCTGCACCGCAACCTGTCCATCGAAGCGCAGGCCGCCCAGGTGGAGACGGTCAAGCGGTCCGAGGCCGGCATGGTCACCGATCCGGTCACCTGCACGCCGTCGCACACCCTCGCCGAGGTCGACGCGATGTGCGCGCGGTACCGGATCTCCGGATTGCCCGTCGTCGACGACAAGGGTGAGCTCGTCGGCATCATCACCAACCGCGACATGCGCTTCGAGGTCGACCAGAACCGTCCGGTCGCAGAGGTCATGACCAAGGCGCCGCTCATCACGGCGCAGGAGGGCGTGTCCGCCGAGGCCGCGCTCGGGCTGTTGCGTCGCAACAAGATCGAGAAGCTGCCGATCGTGGACGGCAACGGTCGACTCACCGGTCTCATCACCGTCAAGGACTTCGTCAAGACCGAACAGCATCCGAATGCCACCAAGGACTCCGACGGTCGTCTCCTCGTCGGCGCCGCGGTGGGTACCGGTGGGCCGCAGTGGGACCGCGCGATGGCGCTGGCCGACGCGGGCGTGGACGTGATCGTCGTCGACACCGCCCACGCGCACAATCGCCTCGTGCTCGACATGGTCGCCAAGCTGAAGGCGGAGGTCGGCGATCGTGTCGACGTCGTCGGCGGAAACGTCGCGACCCGCGAGGCCGCCCAAGCGCTCATCGACGCCGGCGCGGATGCGGTCAAGGTCGGCGTCGGACCGGGCTCGATCTGCACCACCCGTGTGGTGGCGGGCGTGGGTGCCCCGCAGATCACCGCGATTCTCGAGGCGGTTGCCGTGTGCCAGAAGGCCGGTGTGCCGGTCATCGCCGACGGCGGTCTGCAGTATTCGGGCGACATCGCGAAGGCGCTCGCCGCCGGTGCGTCGACCGCGATGCTCGGCTCGCTGCTCGCCGGCACCGCCGAGGCACCGGGCGAACTCGTCCTGGTCAACGGCAAGCAGTTCAAGAGCTACCGCGGCATGGGTTCACTCGGCGCGATGCAGGGCCGCGGCCAGGCCAAGTCGTACTCGAAGGACCGCTACTTCCAGGACGACGTCCTCAAGGAGGAGAAGCTCGTCCCCGAGGGCATCGAGGGGCGCGTGCCGTTCCGCGGGCCGCTGGCACAGGTGATCCACCAGCTCGTCGGTGGCCTGCGTGCCGCGATGGGCTACACCGGTTCGTCGTCGATCACCGATCTCCAGACCGCACGTTTCGTCCAGATCACCGCGGCCGGGCTCAAGGAGTCGCATCCCCACGACATCACCCTCACCTCCGAAGCGCCCAACTACTATTCCCGCTGACATCCCCGCGGCCGTTCCCGCCGGTCCCTCCGGACCGGGGACGCCGTAGGGTCGTCGTGCAGCTGAACTCCGCAGAAAGGCGCACTGGTGCGTGACCTCGTCGAAATCGGCATGGGCCGGACGGCCCGACGGACCTACGAACTGGACGACATCAGCATCGTCCCGTCCCGTCGGACCCGTTCGTCCAAGGATGTCTCCACCGCGTGGCAGATCGATGCCTACCGGTTCGAGTCCCCGATCCTGAGCCACCCGACCGATGCCCTGGTGTCGCCGTCGGTGGCCATCGAGCTCGGCAAGCTCGGCGCACTCGGCGTCATCAACGGCGAGGGACTGTGGGCGCGGCACCGCGACGTCGAGGCCAAGCTCGAGGAGCTGGCCGCCATCGCCGCTGGCGATCCCGATCCGTATGCGGCGGTGCGTCATCTGCAGAAGCTGCACGCCGCACCCCTCGACAGCGGTCTTCTCGCCGAAGCGGTTGCGCAGGTCCGCGACGCCGGTGTCACCACCGCGGTGCGCGTCAGCCCGCAGCACGCACCGGAACTGACCCCCGCCCTCCTCAAGGCAGGAGTCGAACTCCTCGTGGTGCACGGCACGATCATCTCCGCCGAGCACGTCGCGCAGGTCGACGCCGACGGGACCCAGCGCGAACCGCTGAACCTGAAGACGTTCATCGCCGACCTCGACATCCCGGTCATCGCCGGCGGCGTCCTCGATCACAGCACCGCGCTGCACCTGATGCGCACCGGTGCGGCGGGCGTCATCGTCGGCTACGGCTCGGCGGCCGGAGCGACGACCACCGGTGAGGTGCTGGGCATCGGCGTGCCGATGGCGACCGCCATCGCCGACGCGGCCGCCGCCCGTCGCGACTACCTCGACGAGACCGGTGGACGCTACGTCCACGTCATCGCCGACGGTGACATCCACACCTCGGGTGACCTGGTCAAGGCCATCGCCTGTGGTGCCGATGCCGCGGTTCTCGGTACGCCGCTCGCCGCCTCGGCGTCGGCTCCCGGTGGTGGTTGGTACTGGCCGTCGGCCGCCGCTCACCCCGACACCCCGCGCGGGGCGCTGCTCCAGGTGGCCGGCAACGCCGACCGCCCGAGCCTCGATCGAGTCCTCAACGGCCCGTCCGACGACCCGTTCGGCGAGCTCAACCTCGTCGGTGCGCTGCGGCGCGCGATGGCCAAGGCCGGGTACTGCGACCTCAAGGAATTCCAGCGGGTGGGGTTGTCCGTCCACGCTTGACCGCTCCCTGAGTAGCGTCCGGAGCTTGCGGAGACCCGTTCGCTCGCTCCCTGAGTAGCGTCCGGAGCTTGCGGAGGACGCGTATCGAAGGGTTAGGGTGACCTGGCTCATCCCATGTGACAACAGCCATTAGCATGGTTTCCATGGGTGTGACAAAGCGATCCGACAGCTCCACCGACTTCGACGTCCTCGTCGTCGGCTCCGGATTCGGTGGCAGCGTGAGCGCGCTCCGACTGGTGGAGAAGGGTTACCGCGTCGGTGTCGTCGAGGCGGGACGCCGCTTCGAGGACGAGGAGTTCGCCAAGACCAGCTGGCGGCTGAACCGTTGGCTGTGGGCCCCGAAGCTCGGTCTCTACGGCATCCAGCGCATCCATGCGCTCAAAGACGTGATGATCCTGGCCGGCGCGGGTGTGGGCGGCGGTTCGCTGAACTACGCGAACACCCTGTACAAGCCTCCGACACCGTTCTTCACCGACCCCCAGTGGAACCACATCACCGACTGGGAGGACGAGCTCACCCCGTACTACGACCAGGCCCGGCGGATGCTCGGCGTGGTCACCAACCCGACCATCACCGACTCCGACCGGATCGTCGCCGAGGTGGCGGAGGAGATGGGCGTCGGCCATACCGTGACGCCCACGCCCGTCGGCGTGTTCTTCGGTGCCAAGACCGGACTCGACGGTGCGCCCGGCGAGACGGTGCCCGACCCGTACTTCGGCGGCGCCGGACCCGACCGCACCGCGTGCACCGAATGCGGTGCCTGCATGACCGGCTGCCGCGTCGGCGCCAAGAACACCCTGCTGAAGAACTACCTCGGACTCGCCGAACGCAACGGCGCCATCATCATCGACCGGACGACGGTCGACTCACTCGTCCAGCGGGCAGACGGCTCGTGGGAGGTCGGGACACACCACTCGTCGTCGTGGGGGCCGTTGGGACGTCGTCGGCGTACCTTCACCGCCGGCCAGGTGATCCTCGCCGCGGGGACGTTCAACACCCAGCGGCTGATGCATCACGCGAAAGTCACCACGCTGCCGCAGATCTCGGATGCGATGGGCCGGCTGACCCGGACCAACTCGGAGTCGATCCTGGGCGCGATGGGGTCGCGGATCGATCCCGAGCACGACTACTCACGCGGCGTCGCGATCACGTCGTCGTTCTATCCGGAACCGAACACCCACATCGAGCCCGTGCGATATGGCAAGGGCTCCAATGCAATTGCCTACTTGCAGACGCTGCTCACCGACGGTGGCACGCGCCGCAACCGGTTCGGGCAGTTTCTCCGCCAGGTCGCGAAGAACCCGTTCCTGCTGGTGCGGTTGCTCGTCGTTCGCCAGTGGAGTGAGCGCACCGTGATCGCGCTGGTCATGCAGAACAACAACAATTCGCTGACGACGTTCGTGCGTAAGCGGGGTCCGCTGCGCTACGTCACCAGCAAGCAGGGTCACGGCGAACCGAATCCGACATGGATTCCCAAGGGCAACGAGGCAACTCGCCGGATGGCGGCCAAGCTGAACGGCGGCGTCGCCGGCGGCACCTGGGGCGACATCCTCAACATGCCGCTGACCGCGCACTACCTCGGTGGCTGCGCCATCTCCGACGACCCGGCCAGCGGTGTCATCGATCCCTATCAGCGCGTGTGGAACTACCCGACGCTGCACGTCACCGACGGCGCTTCGGTCTCGGCGAACCTCGGTGTGAATCCGTCGCTGACGATCTGTGCGCAAGCCGAACGGGCAGTCGCGTTGTGGCCCAACAAGGGTGAGGAAGACCGTCGGCCCGCGCAGGGGCAGTCGTACGAGCGCATCAGCCCCGCAGAACCGGTGGCGCCGGTCGTGCCGGCCGAGGCCCCGGGCGCGCTGCGGCTGCCGATCACCCCGATCACGCGACCGGGCGTCACCGCCTGACGGATCACGTTGAGTTTTGTCCCGCATGCCGGGACAAAACGCAACCTGATCTCGGGTCGGTTCGTTCAATCCAGGCCACGCGCGGTGAGGGTGTCGGCGAAGCCGTCCGCGGTGCGGAGGGCGGCGAGCACGACCGGCGCGACCAGGATCCGCGGACCCGGCCGAAGCCCGCGGGCCTGGCGTGCCTCGTCGACCTCGCGCACCACCTCGACCATCAGCGGGATGGCGCGGATCGTCAGTGCGAGCGCGATGGCGATGAGGTCGGTGCGCACCCCGATCCGTCGGAGCGGACCCAGGGCGCGTACGATCGCATCGAGCATGTCGGTGGTGCGGGTCGTCAGCGTCACGACCGTCGCCAGGGCGACCGACAGCGCCAGTACGCCACAGATCACCACCGCGCGTTGCCAGTCGGTGAAGATGACCTGAAAAGCGAAGATGAACAACAACATCCAGGTCAGCGGTCGGAGCTGACGCCAGGCTTCGAGCGGGCCGATGCCGGCGAGCGCGAAGGTCGCCGCGACACCGAGGGTCGCGACCCCCAGCGTGAGCAGTGTCCCCACGGTCAGCGACATCACGAGGATCGCCACGGCCATGGCGACGAATTTGACGCCCGGTGGAAGCCGGTGCAGCAAGGTGTTCCCGGGGCGGTAGACGCCGAGGACGTTCACGACATCAGGGTCCGGTAGAAGGCGATGGCGGGAGCCGGCTCGTCGTCGGCGACCACCCGGCCTTCGTCGATCACGATGACCCGGTCGAAGCCATCGAGGATGTCGAGGTCGTGACTGACGACGATCAGCTGTTCGTCGAGTGACGCGAAGACGTCGGTGAGCATGCGGGTGTTGCGCAGATCGAGCAAGGTCGTCGGCTCGTCGGCGACGATGATCGCCGGGTCGGTCACGAAGATCGACGCGAGCGCGAGAAGTTGTTTCTGCCCGCCGGACAGTCGTTGAGCCGGATGATCGGCGTGCTGGGCCAGGCCGAAACGCTCGAGTACCTCGAGGGCCCGGACAGTGCGCTGTTTCTTGTCGAGATCGGTGCGGCGCAGCGACAGTTCGATGTCCTCGATGACCGTCGGCATGATGATCTGCCGGTCGGGGTCGGAGAAGATGAACCCGACACGGCGTCGGACCTCACGTTTGTTCCGGGCGACGAGCAGACCGTCCACGGTCACCGTGCCCGAGACCGGTACGACGAGCGCGTTGATCATCCGCGCCAGCGTCGACTTCCCGCTGCCGTTGGCCCCGACGATCCCGATCCGGTTCTCGGTGAGATTCAACGAGACGTCACGCAGCACGACCCGGTCGTCGTAGGAGTGCGAGACGTTCGTGAACTCGATCATCGAGGTGTGGCGCCGGCCGGGTCGGCTCAGCTGTCGGCGCCGGAGCGCCGCGACGGTCGGAGCGGCTCGATGAGGCCGGGGCGGCCGCGGTGGATCTGCGCGGCCACCAGCGCGGCGACGACGACTTTGATCACGTCGCCGATGAGGAACGGGCCGTTCGACGTGATCGCCGCCCACACCGTCAGATCGGTGCGCAGGATCAACCCGAGGACGCCGAACAGGTAGATGACGAACATCCCGCCCAGTGCGTTGATCCCGATGCCCCAGAGCACGCGGTACCGCGGCCGGTCGCCGACCGCGAGCATCGCCGCAGTCAGCACACCGATGACGATGACCGCCGGCAGCCAGCCGACGAAGTAGCCGGCGGTCGGCGAGGCCAGGGCGGTCAGACCGCTGCGTCCTCCGGACAGGATGGGGAGTCCCGCGATGGCCAGCACCATGAAGATGGCGACGGCGAGAGTTCCCTTCTTCGGGCCCAGGACGGCGCCCGCGAGGATCACACCCAGCGTCTGGAACGTGATCGGCACGCCACTGGAGCCGATGTTGATGGTCCCGGGCAGGCCGAGCGCGGCGATCAACGCGGCGAAGACGGCGGCCTGGGTGAGGTCGCCGATGCTCAGCGACCAAGCGGAGGTACGGGGAGATGCAGTCATGTCGGTGTCGAAGTATTTCACGTCGACGTCGACCACTAGACTCGGCCGGGTGACAGACTCTTCTGCCGAGGATTTCCTCGAGGGCCCGCGGCCCGTACTCGTCGTCGATTTCGGAGCGCAGTACGCGCAGCTGATCGCACGACGGGTGCGCGAGGCGCGGATCTACTCCGAGGTGATCTCCCACGACGTCCCGCTGGCGAAGATCCAGGAGAAGAACCCGGTCGCGATCATCCTCTCGGGCGGACCGGCGTCGGTGTACGCCGAGGACGCCCCGGATCTCGACCCCGCCGTCTTCGACCTGGACATCCCGGTCTTCGGCATCTGCTACGGCTTCCAGGCGATGGCGGCAAAGCTGGGTGGCGAGGTCGCCAACACCGGCGGCCGCGAGTTCGGCCGCACCACGTTCACGGTGAACAGCGGCGGCGTTCTGCACCAGGGCCTCTCCGAGACCCAGCCGGTGTGGATGAGCCACAACGATGCGGTGCAGCAGGCCCCGGAGGGCTTCACCGTCACCGGTTCGACGCCCGGCGCTCCGGTCGCGTCATTCGAGAATCTCGAGCGCCGCATGGCGGGCGTCCAGTACCACCCCGAGGTGCTGCACACCCCGCACGGCCAGCAGGTCCTCACCCGCTTCCTCTACGAGATCGCCGGTCTCGAGGCCACCTGGACCGCCGCGAACATCGCCGACGCCCTCATCGACGCGGTCGCCGACCAGATCGGCGACGGCCGGGCGATCTGCGGTCTGTCGGGCGGAGTCGATTCCGCGGTGGCCGCCGCGCTGGTCCAGCGCGCCATCGGCGACCGTCTCACCTGCGTCTTCGTCGACCACGGACTGCTCCGCGCCGGTGAGCGCGAGCAGGTCCAGCACGACTTCGTCGGCGCGACCGGTGCCAAGCTCGTCACCGTCGACGCCGCCGACAAGTTCCTGAAGGAACTGTCGGGTGTCAGCGACCCGGAGACCAAGCGCAAGATCATCGGCCGCGAGTTCATCCGCTCCTTCGAGGGCGCGGTGAGCGAGGTCCTCGGCGAGGAGGCCGAGACGGGGGAGAAGGTCGACTTCCTGGTCCAGGGCACGCTCTACCCCGACGTGGTCGAGTCCGGTGGCGGCAGCGGCACCGCGAACATCAAGAGCCACCACAATGTCGGCGGCCTGCCCGAGGATCTCGAGTTCAGCCTCGTCGAGCCGCTGCGCCTGCTGTTCAAGGACGAGGTCCGTGCCGTCGGCCGCGAACTCGGCCTGCCGGAGGAGATCGTGGCGCGCCAGCCGTTCCCGGGTCCGGGTCTGGCGATCCGCATCGTCGGCGAGGTGACCGCCGATCGGCTCGAGATGCTGCGCAAGGCCGACCTCATCGCCCGCGAGGAGTTGACCGCGGCCGGTCTCGACGCCCAGATCTGGCAGTGCCCGGTGGTGCTGCTGGCCGACGTCCGCAGCGTCGGCGTCCAGGGTGACGGCCGTACCTACGGTCATCCGATCGTGCTGCGCCCGGTCTCGAGCGAGGACGCGATGACCGCCGACTGGACGCGCGTGCCCTACGAGGTCCTCGAGATCATCTCGACCCGGATCACCAACGAGGTCTCCGACGTCAACCGCGTCGTCCTCGACGTGACGAGCAAGCCGCCGGGCACCATCGAGTGGGAGTGACACAACACATCAGGCCGGCGTCGTGACCACGACGCCGGCCTGATGTGTTCACCCCTCGCCTTTCATCTCCGGCTGCGAGTCCCGGAGATGATGAGGATCAGTCCGATCAGCAGCCCGATGCCGACGGCGGCCCAGCCGAGGTCGGCTGCTTCGGGAAGTGCCGGCCCGTCGGCCAGACCCCACCCGGCGACGGCGAGCGCCGCGATCCCCACGATCCCCAATCCCGGTGCGCGGTGGGTTGATTCGGCGTAGTCCTCGGTAGCGGCGGGATCGCCGTTCATCTGCTCGCTCATCGTGTGACCTGAACCTCTCCCATGCCGGTGTGTGCGTCGATCTCGAGAACGGGCCCGTCGGTGCCGTCGCGACCACCGTCGAGTCCGGTGGGGCAGTCGATGTCGCCGATCCCGGTGTCGCAGGTGACACGGACGTTCATGTTCTCGGGCAGCGCGACCTTGATGACGCCCATCCCGTTCTGGAGCTCCACCCGCCGGTCCGCGGTGAGGTCGACCTCGCGCAGGTCGAGGGTCATCTCGCCGACGCCGAGGGAGTACTCGGGTTGGATGTCGTTCTCCGTCAACGGCTTCCATACCCGATCGCCGGCCCCTCCGTTCGGGATCGTGATCCCCGAGACCGTCGTGGTGACGATCGTCGCGACGCCCAGCAGAATGGCCACCGGCAGGAGACCGGTGCTGTGCTCGCCGGTGCGTCGTCGGAGCGTTGCGGCCAGCAACAGGCCCGCGCCGACGACTGCCAGGCACAACGAGAGGACTCGGGGCGTGGTGAACCAGTCCACCCCTGCCTGATTCAGGGCGGCCCCGACCGCGCCGACGATGATCGCGAGTCCGAGGACGACCATGGTCAGCGGTGACCGACGGCGCCGGGGCTCGATGGACCTCACCGGGGCGGCGGGTTCGGGCAGATCCCAGGCGAACGGGGCCGCTCCCAACGGATCCCAGGCCGGCGGGGCCGGTTCGAGGTCGTCGGATGCCGGCACCGGAGTCGGCAGGGGAGCCCAGCGTTGCCCGGCCGACCCGGTGTCGACGTCGCCCTGGTTCATGCCTGTCTCCTTCGTTGCCGCCGCGTTCGGGCCGGTGTCGGTCGTGGACTTCTGCAGGTGGACGGTGGGCGTGCTCGCCGAGCTCGCGCCGGTCGTCCCAGAACCGGTCGTCCCGGTATCGCTCATGGTGCGTGGGACCCATCGTTCGAATTGCCCCGCCGACGGCGGCGGGACCACCACGTCGGTGACGGCCACGGTGTCGATGCTGGTGCCGGGTGGGGGCGTGGGCGTGCGCAGATAGAGCAGGTACCACCCGCCGAGCATCAGGATCGCGCCGACCAGGCCACCCGAACCCCAGGTGCGGTTGGGGCCGATCGAGGTGACGATCACGATCGCGAGGACGACCAGCACGATCACCTGTGGATTGCCCCAGCCGTGGCCGTGACCGTGGCGTCGGTGCCCGCCGTGTCCGCCGGAGTACGCGGCTCGCAGTGCTTCGGCATGGGCGCGCTGGGACCCCGGGAACGCGATCCAGGCCGCCAGGTAGAGGATCAACCCGCTGCCGCCGAAGAAGGCGGAGACCACGAAGGCGACCTTCACGAGCGTGGGGTCGACGCGGTAGCGGGCCGCGATGCCACTGCACACGCCGGCGATGGTCCGGTTCTCCGGACGATAGGGGCGCGTCGACCACAGCTCCCTGAGCTGATTCTGGAACTCCTTGGTGTCCATGGGGATCATCGTGCTCCCTCGAGCACCCGCAGCACATCGGGTGATCCCCTGATTTCACCCCGGGCGCTGATCGGGGGTGCGGGTCGGGCACCCCGAGTCGCGGGTGGAGAAACGGGGGTGAACCCCGATGTCCGGATTCGCCTGCCATGGGACCATCGAGGGGTGAGTGGAACGGAGGTGGAGCCTGCGCCGCGGCTGGTACGCCGGGACGGCGGCCGGGTGGTCGCCGGGGTCGCCGGCGGGATAGCCGACCATCTGGGGGTCGACGTCTTCCGCGTCCGGATCGTGTTCGTGGTGCTCGCCGCGCTGGCCGGAGCCGGGGTCGCGGCCTACGGTCTGCTCTGGTTCTTCTGCCCGCCCGGCAAGGACACCGCCCCGCCCGCACCGGGCGAGCGCCGGCAGTCCCTGGGGCTCGCGGTGATCGGGCTCGTCGCGATGTCGGTCGTCGGCTTCGCCGCCTCGGGCACACCCGCGGAGTATCTCGTTCCCTTCGTGTTCATCGCCATCGGCGCGAGCCTCGTGTGGCGGGAGTTCGACACCTCCCACCGCGCGCCCCGCGCCCCACTGCTGACCTGGACACGACTGATCGGCGGCGTGCTGCTCGTCGTCGGCGGACTCGTGGTGATCGTCGTCGCCGGCGATCGCAGCTTCGGCGGCCTCAACTCGACGATCCTCGCGGTGGTGGCGACGCTCATCGGCGTCGTGCTCCTCACCGTGCCGCTGTGGATGCGGATGTGGCGTGCCCTCAACGAGGAACGCGCCGCACGCATCCGCAATGCCGAACGCGAGGAGATCGCCTCGCACCTGCACGACTCGGTGCTGCAGACCCTTGCGCTGATCCAGAAGAAGGCCCACCGTCCCGAGGAGGTCGCGCGGCTCGCCCGCAGCCAGGAACGGGAGTTGCGTGCCTGGCTGTTCAGCGACCCCGCGCAGGAACGCGGTTCACTCTCGGCGGCGCTGCGCAGCGTCGGCGCGGAGGTCGAGGACGCCTATGGCGTCGACGTGGAGATCATCACCGTCGGTGATCTGCGGCCCAACGATGCGCGGGATGCGAAACGATGGTCGGCGCTGGCCGGGGCGACCAGGGAGGCGCTGGTCAACGCGGCCAAGCATTCCGGTGAGCGCACGGTCGACGTGTACAGCGAGGTGACCGACGACCAGGTCGAGGTGTTCGTCCGCGACCGTGGCGTGGGCTTCGACCCGATGGTCGTCGACGACGACCGCCAGGGGATCAGCCGGTCGATCCGGGCGCGGATGGAACGGATGGGCGGTCGGGTGGCGATCACCTCGACACCGGGGCGCGGGACGAATGTCGCCCTGACGATGCCGCGGGTCGACCGTGTACCGGTGGTCGACGGGGTGGGCGCGGAGACCGGCGCACCGCCCGCGGAACAGGCCCAGGCAGAGCAGGCAGAGAAGGAAACAACGGACGACCGGAAGGTGCGATGACCCCCCAGCAGACCTCGAATTCGATGGACACGACCACCGGCGCACCGGCGTCGGGCTACACCGTGTACCTCGTCGACGACCACGCCGTGTTCCGTTCCGGGGTGCGCGCGGAGCTGGCCGACGAACCGGGCCTGCGGGTGGTCGGGGAGGCGGGTACGGTGCCGGAGGCGATCGCCGGAATCGTCTCCACCGCACCGGATGTGGTGCTCCTCGACGTCCACATGCCGGCCGGTGGCGGGGTCGCGGTGCTGCGTGGCGTACTCGACCGGCTCGGTACCGATGCGGCGTCGATGCCGGTCTTCCTCGCCCTGAGCGTCTCCGACGCCGCCGAAGACGTGATCGCGACGATCCGGGCCGGTGCGCGCGGGTACGTGACCAAGACGATCGACGGCGCCGAACTCGCCGATGCGGTGCGTCGGGTCGCGGAGGGCGATGCGGTGTTCAGCCCCCGGCTGGCCGGGTTCGTGCTCGATTCGTTCACCGGTAAGTCGTCGGCGCCCGAACCGCCGCTGGATCCGGAACTCGACTCCCTCACCCGCCGTGAACTCGAGGTGTTGCGACTGCTGGCCCGCGGGTACACCTATCGGGAGATCGCCGAGGAGCTCTTCATCTCGATCAAGACCGTGGAGACGCACGCCTCCAACGTGCTGCGCAAGACCCAGCAGTCCAACCGCAACGCCCTGACCCGCTGGGCGGCGACACGCCACATCGGCTAGCGCAACAGCGCGATCGCGAGGACCACGAGCACCGCCAGCACGGCGAAAAACACGAAGACCGACACCGCGAGGGCCGTGCTCGACGTGGCCGAGTTCCGGGACGGTTCCCCGTAGCCGGGGTTCATCGGCTGACGATGGGGTGACGACGACTGGGAGGCAGCCGAATACGGCTGCGGGGTCGACATCAGCGTCGGGGAGTGGTGCTCCTGCCGCGTATGCGGGATGTCGCGTGAGCCGCGATCGCCGGCCACGGTCGGGGCGTACGGCGGCAGGGTCGCGCCGGCCACCGGGCGATGGGGTCCCGTGGTCGACGAGCGGTTGTTGCGCTGCGCCCACACCGGCGTACCTGCCCCGGGGCGGGTGATGAGGCCGGTGAGCACCTGGTCCCTGGTGCCGCGGGAACCGGCGGCGAAAGCGGTGAGCGCGTCGCGCGCCTCCGCCATCGACGGTCGTTTCGTCGGACTCGGTTCCAGCAGACGGAGCAGCACCGGTTCGAGATCACCGGCCTTCGTCATCGGATTGATCCGTGCCCGGGCGACCTTGTGCAGCAACGCGATCGAGTTGTCGTCGACGCCGAACGGTGGCTGGCCCTCGACCATCGTGTAGATCGTGGCACCCAGCGAGTAGACGTCGGAGGCCTCCATCGGCTCCGCGCCGCGGGCCACCTCGGGAGCGAAATAGGCCGGGGTGCCGGTGATCACGCCGGTCTGGGTGAGTGTCACATCGTCCTTGGCCCGCGAGATGCCGAAGTCGGTGATCTTGACGAGGCCGGCGTTGCGGCCGCCCTCGGCGATCAGGATGTTGCCCGGCTTGATGTCGCGGTGCACGATGCCGGCCGCGTGGGCCTCGACCATCGCGTCGGCCACCTGCGCACCGATCTGGGCGGCCTCCATCGGCTCGAGCGTCGTTGTGGCGTGCAGGATCTGGGCGACGCTGCGTGACGGCAGGTACTCCATCACCAGCCATGGCTCACCGCGGTCGAGGGCGACATCGTGCATCGCGATGGCGTTGCGGTGCGACAGCTTCGCGGCGATGCGACCCTCGCGCATCGCCCGCTTACGGACGTTGTCCGCGGAATCCTCGGTGAGGCCCTCGGTGGAGACGACCTGCTTTACGGCCACGTCGCGATCGAGGAGCTGGTCGCGAGCAAGCCACACCGTGCCCATGCCGCCGCCGCCGATCCGCGACTTCAGGCGGTATCGGCCGGCCACCAGGTACTGGGGACCTGGGGCATGATGGGTTCCGACGGACGGTGGCATACGGCGATGATAGCGGCGAGGGATCGCCGGGGGGCACCGCACTTGACAGTCCGATCGCACATGTGTTCGACTCGCTGGTATGCGATGGTCCGAGCAGGCGGTCGAGGTCGACGACGGGGCACTCCCCGGGCTGAGCCGCTCCGGCCTGGTGCGGTCGGTGCGGACGCCCGACTTCGAGGGTGTCACCTTCCACGAGGTGCTGGCGAAGAGTGCTCTCAACCGTGTCCCGGAGGCCTCGCATCTCCCGTTTCAGTTCACTGTCAACACTTTTCGCGGATGCACCCACGCGTGCCGGTACTGTTTCGCCCGGCCGACGCATGAATACCTCGACCTCGACGCGGGCAAGGACTTCGATTCCCAGGTGGTCGTGAAGCTCAATGTGGCCGCCGTGCTGCGCAAGGAGCTGAAACGGCGCTCCTGGACGCGGGAGACCGTCGCGCTGGGAACCAACACGGACCCCTATCAGCGGGCCGAGGGCCGGTACAAGCTCATGCCGGGGGTGATCTCGGCGCTGGCGGAGTCCCGGACGCCGTTCTCGATCCTCACCAAGGGCACGCTGATCCGGCGTGACCTGCCCCTGTTGCGGCAGGCGGCGGCCCAGATCCCGGTGAGCATCGGGATCTCGCTGGCCATCATCGACCCGGATCTGCAGAAGAAGATCGAACCGGGCACGCCGTCGCCGCAGGCCAGGCTGTCGCTGATCCGCGACCTCGCCGACGCCGGCCTCGCGCCTCATGTGATGGTCGCACCGGTCATTCCCTACCTGACCGACTCGACGTCGCACCTCGATGCGCTGCTGGAGGCGTTGGCCGAGGCCGGCGCGTCGGGCGTGACGGCGTTCCCGATGCATCTGCGGTCCTCGACCAAACCCTGGTTCCTGGAGTGGCTGGCCGAGGAGCACCCGGCGCTGATCCGCCGTTACCGCGGCCTCTACGGACGCGGTGCCTACGTGACACCTGAGTACTCGTCGTGGCTGCGGGAGCGGATGCAACCCATGGTGCAGCGCCACGGGCTGGCGGGCTCGGGTGGCCTACGGCAGTCCGGCACGGATGCGGAGCCGGCGGGGTCGGTCGCCGCGCCCGAACTGCAGCACGCGCTCACCCTGTTCTGACCACCCTGCTGCCTGAGGGGCTCCTCGCACCTCAGGCGGCGGGGGTTTGCTTCCTGTGACGAAAGATGCGCCAGTGCAACGCGTTACGTCCGTCGATCGGGTGCGGATGGCCGTCGGTTGACGCTTGTCGGTGGGTGGTTCTACCCTCTGGGTATCGAAACAATGTTCGAATGATCGGCGGACGAGATCACTCTCGGATCATTCCTCACGGCGGTTCGAGAACCAGATGGCGCAGCACCTTCCCGGCTCGCTCGAGTACCACCACGCGACTGGAGAGTGTCATGGATGTGTCGTCCCGTACGGATGAATTGGCCGGACTCCGCCGACGCATGGCGGCGATGTCGGGGCGTCCCGACCGGCACGCGGTGGAGACGCGTGATCCGGCCGCGGGCGTGCTGCCGATCCCCGAGCCGCTGTCGGAGATACTGCCGCACAACGGGATTCCGCGTGGAACGGTCGCCCGGTTCGACGGTGCCAACTCGTTGCTGGTCGCGATGATCGCATCGGTCACCCGCGCGGGCGGTCAGGTCGGGATCGTCGGGATGCCCCGGCTGAGCCTGTTGTCGGCGGTGGAGATGGGTGCGGACCTCTCGCGCATCGCCACCGTCCCCGATCCCGGCATCGATCCGGTGGAGGTCGCCGCGGTGCTTCTCGACGGCATGGACCTGGTGGTGCTCGGCAAGGTCGGACCGGGGGTGGGCGCGGCGGATGCGGTCGCCCCGTCGCGGGCGCGCGTGGTGATGGGACGCGTACGCAAACAGTCGTCGGTCCTGCTGGTCGCCGGTGGCACATGGCCGGGTGCGCAGCTGACCATCGAGGCGCGGGTGCTCACCTACCGGCACAGCCCGTTGGTGCCCGGCGCCACCGACCTGGACTCCGCACGCAGCGGTTACGGCCGCATCGGCGGGATGAGGCTGCAGGTCACGGCCTCGGGACGCGGCAGGCAGTCGCAGAGCACCGAGGTCGATCTCCTGGCGCGAGGCCAGGGTGCCGACCGGACGGTGGAGATGGTCTCGACGACGAGTGCTCGTCCGGTCCTCGCGGTCGCGAACTGATGGCGGGGGTGAACCGATGACACAGCAGGAGCTCACCAGGCGGACTCTCGCACTCTGGTGCCCGGACTGGCCGGCGATGGCGGCGGCCGCCGAGGCCGATCTGCCGCCGTTGCATCCGGTGGCCGTGCTGTCGGCGAACCGGGTGGTCGCCTGTTCGGCGACCGCCCGGGCCGTCGGCGTCCGACGCGGCATGCGCAAACGCCAGGCACAGGCGGTGTGCCCGGAGATGACCGTGGTCGCGGCCGACGAGGGACGCGACGGTCGGCTGTTCGACCCGGTGGTGGCCGCGGTGGCCGAGGTGATCCCGACCCTCGAGGTGCTCCGGCCGGGTCTTCTGGTGATCCCCGGTGATCGGGCGGCGCGCTATTTCGGCGGCATGGAGGCGCTCGCCGAGGAACTCGTCGACGTGGTGTCTGCCTGTGGTATCGAATCGCAGGTCGGCATCGCCGACGAGATCTTCACCGCGGTCCTCGCCGCGCGGCACGGCCATCAGGTGGAACCGGGTGGTGACCGGGCTTATCTCGCCGGGCGTCCCGTCGCCGATCTCGCCCTCGAACCCAGCATGAGCGACCCGTCACGTGTCGAGCTGGTGGATCTGTTGCGGCGCTTGGGGATCGGCACCATCGGCGCCTTCGCCGAGATGGACATCGCCGACGTGGCCACCCGATTCGCCCGCGATGCGGTGCTCGCGCACCGCCTGGCCAATGCATTACCGGGGCGCGTGCCCTCAGGCCGGCATCTGCCGACGGAACTGGACGTCGACCACACCTGCGATCCGCCCGTCGACCGCATCGACGTCGCGGCGTTCATCGGACGTACCCTCGCCGAGAAACTGCATCGTCGTCTGCGGGACGCCGCGGTCGCCTGCACCCGACTCACCATCGAAGCGATCACCGAACGCGGCCAACAGCATTCGCGGACGTGGCATTGTGCACAGCCGCTGACTCCGGAGACGACCGCGGACCGCATCCGCTGGCAGTTGGAGGGGTGGCTGACCGGTGGGCGGCGGGGGAACGGCGGCCGGGGAACGAATAACGGGGGAACGAGTGGACCGGGCAAGGACACCCGTCCCGACTCGCCGATCGTGCGGCTGCGGTTGATACCGGTGGAGGTCGTCGAGGCCGGTGCCCTGCACTATCAGCTCTCCGACGCACTTTCCGGCGGCACAGCGGTCGACCCCGACGTCGAAGAACGCGCCCGTCGCTCACTTGTCCGTATCCAGGGACTGCTGGGTGGCGATGCGGTCCGTATCCCGGTGCTCAGCGGTGGGCGCGGACCCGCCGAGCAGATCACGATGGTGTCCCTCGGCGACGAACGGACACCGCGCCGCGACCCGTCCGCACCGTGGCCCGGCCACCTGCCGCAACCCACCCCGACAGTGCTGGTGGAGACTGCTGTCAGTGTGCTCGACGCCCTCGGCCAACCGGTGCGGGTGACCGACCGGGGAGCGTTCACCGCCGAGCCGGTGACCGTCCGGCTGTCGGAGTCGCCGGGTGGGGGGAAGAGCCGGAAGACGAGCTGGGGGTTGTGCTGGTGGGCCGGCCCGTGGCCGGTCGGCATGGACCGTGCATCCGCGGCAGGGACCACCGAACTGATCGCACGGGCACAGGTGTTGCTCGACGACTCACGCGCTCTGCTGCTGTGTTACCGCGGTGGGGAGTGGATCGTCGAAGGGGTCTACGAGTGAGGGTTTCAGCTGTTGCGACCCCGCGCGATCACCGGCCACCTGGTGTCCGAGCCGTCGATCGCCACCAGCTCGTCGACCAGGTTGACCGCGTTGCACACGTGGTTCGGCACCACGCGAACGAAGCTCCCGATACCCGGGATGTCCTCGTCGGGAGACTCCGCCGGGAACTCCACCACCGCATGATGTTCCGACAGCATCACGATGCGGGCATCGTGATGGTCGAGGAGCCGGCCGTACCCGGTGGCCCAGGGTGCGCGGTCGGCGCCGAGGATCTTGCTGCCCGCGTCGAGGACGATCCGGTGGGCGTCCCGGCGCACCACCGTCGCGACCGCGGTCAACGCGACCTCGTCGAAGCCGCACGAGCCGATCTCCACCTGCTGCGCGTCGTTGAACGGATACACGCCGGGGCGGATCTCGGTGAGGACATCCGCCTGTCCCGCGTCGAGCAAGCCGACCGTCGGGGTCGAACCGCCGCTCCGGACGCGGGGGTCGACGCCGTTCGCGCGCAACCCGGCGGCCGCCGTCGCCAGCGCGGCCACCTCCTGTTCGGCCGCGGAGCGTCGGGTGTCACCGAGACCGTAGGAATGGCCGGGGAAGGTGAACACGCCGATGACGTCGAGTCCTGCCGCGACACCCGCCTCGGCGACGGAACCGGCCAGTTCCGGGGCGACGCCGGTGCGGTGCTGACCGGAGTCGACCTCGACGAGTACCTGCAGGCCGGCCGTGCCGAGCGACCTGGCGAGATGCCGTGCGCCGGCGAGCGAATCGACCCCCACTCGCAGACTGACCCGT
Source organism: Gordonia sp. GONU (assembly GCF_024733855.1). Taxonomy (NCBI): domain Bacteria; kingdom Bacillati; phylum Actinomycetota; class Actinomycetes; order Mycobacteriales; family Gordoniaceae; genus Gordonia; species Gordonia sp. GONU. The sequence goes on along the minus strand of NZ_JANRHB010000038.1, from coordinate 9,571 downwards.
TCGGCGAGCGCGCGCAGTCGAGACGCCTGGACGGCGTTCGGCCACAACGGGTATGCGATGAAGATGTCGGTGCACCCGGTGGCACCGGAGGCGTCGGCGAAGGCTTCGGCCTCGCCGATGGTCGCCACGGTCAGCCCCACCGCGCCGTGATCGATCTGAAGGCGGGCGATCTCGGCGCACTTGTGGGTCTTGGCGTGCGGCCGGACGTCGACGCCGACGTTCCGGGCTGCTCCGGCGAGTGTGGCGAGGTTGCGGTCCAGTCGGTCGACGTCGACCTCCAGGTACGGGGTGTCGATCACGCGTCGCGACCACCGGAACTGCGGGGACGTCCCATGGCGGCCGCCGACTCGCCGAACAGCAGGTACTCCTGGTGCAGGATGCGGGTGGTCAGATCAGGGGTGTAGCGATGCCCGAGTTCGGCGATCGTCCCGACGACCGAACTGACCCGTTTGGGCCGATCGATGATGGCGTGCAACACCCGGGACGCGGCCTTGTCGACATCCCAGGTGCCGGGCTGGTTGTCGTAGGCCTCGGTCGGGGAGATCATCCGCGTCTTCACCAGCGGCAGACGCACATTGGAGAACGTCACATGATCGGAGACGGTTTCGGTGCCGGTCACATCGCTGAACGCCTCCAGCGCCGCCTTCGACGCCGCATAGGCGCCGAAGCGCGGACCGCGGGACTGCACCGCGATCGAGGTCACGTTGACCACATGTCCCGACCGCCGGGCAACCATGTGCGGCAGGAGTCCGAGGATGAGGTTGACCGCGCCGAAGTAGTTGACCGCCATGACCCGGTGATAGTCGTGGGAGCGTTGCACCGAGTTCACGGTGGCGCGCCGGATGGACCGGCCGGCGTTGTTGACCAGGACGTCGACGTGACCGTGCTCCGCCAGTACCGATTTGACCAGCGCGTTGACCGATTCCTCGTCGGTGATGTCGCACTGATACGCCACCGCACGGCCGGGCGGGATGCCCTTCTTGCTGGTCGTCGAATTCAATTCGGCGGCGGCGGAATCGAGTTCGTCGGCAGATCGGGCCACGATGATCACGTTGGCGCCACGTGCGACGCACATCCGGGCGGTGGCCTTCCCGATGCCGCTCGACCCGCCGGTGATGAGGATGTTCTTGCCCACGAGAGGGCCGCGGGGGTCGCGACGCCGGTTGCGCGAACGGTCGAGGTGCGCAGACCAGTACTGCCACAGGCGGGGTGCGTACTCGGCGAATTCGGGGACACCGATCCCGTGCTCGTGGAGGACGGCGATGGTGGCGTCGGAGGAGAAGTCCACCGGCAGCGACACCGCGTCGAGCACCGCCGGTGGGATGCCCTGTTGGGTGGCGAGGAGATTGCGGCCGACGCGGGCCGGTCCCATCGCGGACAGCGCCAGTACCGGCTCGACCATGGCGTGCGGGACGGCGTCGAATCCCCGGGGTGCGCCGAAGGACGGGGCGAGCGCGTTGTACATCTCGGTGATGGTGAGCGAACGCCGGTCCCCGAGGTGGAACACGAGCCCGCTGCGCTGCGGTTCCACGGCGATGAGCGCCACCATGGCGGCGGCGACGAAGTCGACGGGCACCATGTTGAGCGTGCCGAGGTCGGGCATCGGCAACCGCAGCTTCGACGGAAGACGTCCGAGCGCCGCGAGGTGACCGAAGAAGTAGTAGGGGCCGTCGATCTTGTCCATCTCGCCGGTCCGCGAGTCGCCGACGACGATCGAGGGCCGGTACACGCGCCACCGCAGGCCCTCGCGTTCGCGCACGACTCGTTCGGCCTCGAACTTGGTCCGGTGATACGCCGTCGGAAAGCCTTGCCCGACTTCGAAATCGGTTTCGTCGAAGCGGCCGCGATGGTCGCCGGCCACCGCGATCGAGGAGACGTGGTGCAACAGGGCGTCGTGGGCGATGGCGAAGTCGGCGACGCGTGAGGTGCCGAGGACGTTGGCGGCCCGTTGCGACTCGGCGCCGGCGGCCATGTCGTAGATCGCGGCGAGATGGACCACGTGGTCGAAATCCGGCAGGTCGTTCGCGTCGAGGCCGAGGCCCGGGCTGGTCAGATCGCCGACGACCGGTTTCACTCGATCGGCGGCACCGAGGTCGTCGAGCAGGGCGGTGAACGTGGATCGAGAGGATTCGCGCACCAGTGCGTGGATGGTCGCGTCGGGGTCGACGGTCAGAAGACGATCGATGACGCGCCGGCCGATGAACCCGCTGCCTCCGGTGATGAAGTAGCTAGTCATGTAGGGATCCCATCATGTGAGCGGGCATGTCACCCGCTGGATGTCCCGTCCCCCGATGGGAGATGGAATCTGTCTGGTACTCAGAGTTGCACCAACTCGAGCCGGACGCAACGGCCTACGGGGATCGGCGGGGAATCCGGATGTTCATTCGAACTCGTGTTCGATAGACTGTTCGGGTGGGCTGGGATCAGGGACCACCGACGTGGTCGGAGATGGAGCGGGTGCTCTCCGGTCGTGCACCCGACGGCGGGCGTCCGGGTACCGCCTTCGGTCCCGATGACAGCGACCACGCGATGTTCCCGGGCGACGGCGGCGACAGCCCCGCCTGGTCGCGCAAACGTGGTGCGTACCAGGCGGATGACATCACGCGGGGATCGTCGTCGGTGGCATACGCCGAACTCCACGCCCACAGCTCCTACAGCTTTCTCGACGGTGCGTCGATGCCGGAGGAACTGGTCGAGGAGGCGCAGCGGCTCGGTCTGGCGGCGCTGGCCGTCACCGATCACGACGGCTTCTACGGGATCGTCCGGTTCGCCGAGGCCGCCCGTGAATTCGGGATGCCGACGGTCTTCGGTGCGGAGCTGTCGCTGGAGCCCGACATCGCACGAACCGGACACAACGATCCCCCGGGAGAACACCTGCTGGTCCTCGCCCGTGACGGCGAGGGTTACCGCCGGCTGTCGCGGACGATTGCCGAGGCGCACATGGTCGCGGGCGAGAAGGGGTTGCTGCGCTACGACCGCAACGCCCTGGCCGGTGCCGGGGACGGGCATTGGCTGATCCTCACCGGCTGCCGGAAGGGCGCGGTCCGACGCGCGCTGGACCGCGGCGGCGTCCCGGCCGCGGAGATCGCGCTGCGGGAGATGATCGAGACCTACGGCCACGGCAACGTCGTCCTGGAGCTCACCGCCCAGGCCATGCCCGACGACGACGAACGCAACGCGGTGCTCGCAGGTCTCGCCGCGCGCGCCGGGGTGCCGACGGTGGCCACCACCGGTGCGCACTTCGCCGCGCCCCGACGCCGCCGGCTGGCGATGGCGATGGCGGCGGTTCGGGCCCGCACCGACATCGAGACCATCGCGGGCTGGATGCCGGGCGTGGCCGGCGCGCATCTGCGCAGCGGCGACGAGATGGCACGGCTGATGCCCGCGCACCTCGACGCGATCGACAACGCGGCCGGCCTCGCCGCCGATTGCGCCTTCCAGCTGGGCCTGATCGCGCCGGAATTGCCGCCGTTCGACGTGCCGGAGGGTTACACCGAGGCCAGTTGGTTGCGTGAACTCACCATGACCCGCGCCCGGCGCCGCTACGGCACGCCCACCGAACATCCGCAGGCCTACCGGCAGATCGAGCACGAGCTCGCCATCATCGAGACCCTCACGTTCCCCGGCTATTTCCTGGTCGTCGCCGACATCGTCGACTTCTGCAAGGCCAACGACATCCTGTGCCAGGGCCGGGGGAGCGCGGCCAACTCGGCCGTCTGTTACGCCCTGGGGATCACCAACGTCGACCCGGTCGCCAACAAGCTGCTGTTCGAGCGGTTCCTGGCCCCCGAACGCGACGGGCCGCCCGACATCGACGTGGACATCGAGTCCGACCGTCGCGAGGAGGCCATCCAGTACGTCTACCGCCGGTACGGCCGGGATCGCAGCGCGCAGGTCGCCAATGTCATCACCTATCGCGGTCGCTCGGCCATCCGGGACATGGCGCGTGCCCTGGGGTATGCGCCAGGTCAGCAGGACGCCTGGGCGAAGTCCCCGGACACCGCACCATCGGACGTGACCGATCTGGCCGGTGAGATCCTCGGTATGCCAAGGCATCTGGGTATCCACTCCGGTGGCATGGTGATCTGCGACCGGCCCATCGCCGACGTCTGCCCCACGGAGTGGGCGCGGATGGAGAACCGCAGCGTGCTGCAGTGGGACAAGGACGACTGCGCGGCCATCGGGCTGGTCAAGTTCGACCTGCTCGGTCTCGGCATGCTCTCGGCGCTGCACTATGCGATCGATCTGGTCGCCGAGCACAAGGGCATCGAGGTCGACCTCGCCACGCTCGATCTCGCCGAACCCGCGGTCTACGAGATGCTCTGCCGCGCCGATTCGGTGGGCGTGTTCCAAGTGGAGTCGCGCGCCCAGATGGCGACCCTGCCGAGGCTGAAACCACGTTGTTTCTACGATCTGGTCGTCGAGGTGGCGCTGATCCGTCCCGGACCCATCCAGGGCGGCTCGGTGCATCCCTTCATCAAACGGCGCAACGGGGAGGAACCGGTCGCCGTCGAACACCCGTCGATGTTCAGGGCGCTCGAACGGACACTGGGGGTGCCGCTGTTCCAGGAGCAGCTGATGCAGCTGGCCGTCGACGTCGCGGGCTTCGACGCCTCCGAGGCCGACCAGTTGCGACGCGCGATGGGCTCCAAACGGTCGCCGGAGAAGATGGAGCGGCTGCGCCAACGCTTCTACGCCGGCATGGAGCGACTGCACGGCATCACCGGCGACACCGCCGACCGCATCTTCGAGAAGATGGCCGCCTTCGCCAATTTCGGCTTCCCGGAGAGCCACTCGCAGAGTTTCGCGTCGCTGGTCTTCTACTCGTCGTGGTTCAAGTTGCATCATCCGGCCGCGTTCTGTGCGGCGCTGCTGCGGGCACAGCCGATGGGTTTCTACTCGCCGCAGTCGCTGGTCGCCGATGCCCGCCGGCACGGGGTGGCCGTCCATCGTCCCGACATCAACGCCTCCCTCGCGCACGCGACTCTGGAGAACGAGGGCCTCGACGTGCGGTTGGGACTCGACGGGGTGCGCGGGGTCGGTGAGGAGGTCGCCCAACGCATCGTCGACCGTCGCGCCGACGGGCCGTACACCGACATCACCGACCTGTCCCGGCGTGCTGCCCTGAGCGCCAAGGAGCTCGAGGGGCTCGCCGGGGCCGGGGCTTTCGACGGTTTCGGTCTCAGCAGGCGGCAGGCGCTCTGGGAGGCCGGGGCCGCCGCGACCGTCCGCGACGATCAGCTGGAACTGCGATCGGCGGGTGCCACCCCGACGCTGCCCGGCCTGTCCGACATCGAGTTGGCGGCCACCGATGCCTGGGCCACCGGCATCACCCCGAAGACGTATCCGACGCAGTTCCTGCGCCCTCGGCTCGATGCGTTGGGGGTGGTGGCCGCGGACCGGTTGCTGTCGGTGCCCGACGGCGCGCGTGTGCTGATCGGGGGTGCGGTGACCCATCGCCAACGACCTGCGACGGCTTCGGGCGTGACCTTCATCAACCTGGAGGACGAGACGGGGATGGTCAATGTGGTGTGTTCGGTGGGCCTGTGGGCGCGGTACCGTGTACTGGCACAGACAGCACCGGCTCTGCTGGTGCGCGGCCGGGTACAGAATGCCGAGGGGGCCGTGACCGTCGTCGCAGATCGTTTGCAGCGCATGGATCTTCGAGTTGGAACCAGATCCAGAGACTGGCAGTAGCCGCGGGAGGCCTGCCGGAGTGGGAAGACAATGAATCGGGGATATTGATGTCGCAGCAGGTTGTGGTGACCGTCAAGCCGAAGAGCAGCAAGGGTCCGCTGGTGGAAACCGGACCCGACGGTTCCGTCACCGTCTACGTTCGCGAGCCCGCCACCGAGGGCCGTGCCAACAAGGCCGTCGCCGAATTGCTCGCCTCACATCTCGGAGTGCCCAAGAGCAAGGTCGCGCTCATCGGCGGGGCGACCGCCCGCACCAAGCGGTTCCGGGTGGGCTAGATGTACTGCCCAGGCAGGTTGGTTGAGGGATTGCGACGACACGCGGTAGTGGGTCGTTGAACAGCGAAGGTCTCCCGTCGTGAAGTGGAGCTGCTACGACACACACTTCACAACCGGGAGACCTTCGTGGTTCACGCTAACGCACCTTTGACCCCCAAGGGCCGACTACTGCTGGCCCGTCGCATCGTCGATGACGGCTGGCCCATCGTCAGGGCAGCCGAACACTTCAACGTTTCGTGGCCGACCGCCAAACGCTGGGCCACTCGCTATGTCGAGATGGGCCCAGAGGGCATGTACGACCGCTCGAGTCGTCCTCATCGCAGTCCGAACCGCACCCCCGAGCCGATCAAACGCAAGATCGTGGCCCTGCGGTGGCGTCAGCGCCTCTCACCCCAGGCGATCGGCTCCCGACTGTCGATGCCGGCCTCGACCGTGCACGCGGTGCTGGTCCGATGCCGGCTCAACCGGCTCTCCCACATCGACATCCGCACTGGGGAAGTGATCCGCCGCTACGAGCACCCTCATCCGGGCTCGATGATCCACGTCGACGTCAAGAAACTCGGCAACATCCCCGTCGGTGGCGGCTGGCGGTTCGTCGGACGCGCCAAAGGACGCAAGAATCGGCAGGCCACGCCGGGAACCCGCCGGAGCAAGCACCACAACGAACTACTCGGACATGCCTTCGTGCACACCGTCATCGACGATCACTCTCGCGTCGCCTATGCCGAGATCCATGACGACGAAACCGCTGTCACCGCAGCCGGAGTCCTTCAGCGAGCCGTGGGCTGGTTCGCGGCCCGCGGCGTCACTGTCGAACGAGTCTTGTCCGACAACGGTGGCTGCTACCGCTCAGCGTTGTGGAAGCGCACCTGCACCGAGCTCGGAGTCACGGCGAAGTACACACGCCCCTACCGGCCGCAAACCAACGGCAAGATCGAACGGTTCCACCGGACCATGGCCGCCGAATGGGCTTTCGCCCGGCACTACCGGTCCGAACAAGCCCGACGCGCAGCGTTGCCAGGATGGTTGCACACCTACAATCACCACCGGCAACACTCCGCCATCGGCCGGAACGTTCCCTTCAGCCGCTTGACCAACGTCCCTGGGCAGTACAGCTAGACGGCCCCGGCGAAACCGTTCTGCCGCCATGCCTCGTAGACGACGATGCTCGCCGCGTTGGCGAGGTTGTGTGAACGACGGCCGGCGAGCATCGGGATGCGCACCCGGTCGGTGACCTCGGGTTCGGAAAGGACCTCCTCGGGCAGTCCGGTCGGTTCCGGGCCGAACAGCAGCACGTCGCCGGGCCGGTAGTCGACGTCCGTGTGATAGCGCTCCGCATGTGCGGTGAACGCGAACACGCGCTCGGGCTTCAACGTGGTCCACGCCGTCACCAGGTTGGGATGCACGGTCACGTTCGCCATCTCGTGATAGTCCAGACCCGCCCGCTTTACCTGGGCGTCGGACATCGAGAATCCGAGGGGTTCGATGAGGTGTAGTTCGCACCCGGTGTTGGCGGCCAACCGGATCGCGTTTCCGGTGTTCGGCGGGATGCAGGGCTGATAGAACATGATCCGGAACATGATGTGCTCAGCGTAGTCGCAGGCCTCGCCGGGAGTGACGGCGACGGTTCGTGTCGGCTACAGGTCGAAACCCGTGTTCGCACCGCACAGCACGATGCACAGCGTCGAATCCGGTTCTGTCCGAACCGCTCCGGTGGTCACCGCGGCGACGGCCGCGGCGGTGCCGTGTTCGACGAGGATGCGGTGAGAGTCCCACAGCATTCGTCGAGCGGCGACGAGCTGGTCATCGGTCACCAGCACACTGTCGACGTCCGGATGCTGTGCGGCGGTCTCCCAGCAGATGTCACCGAGGCGGGTCGCACCGAGGGAATCGGCGGCGATGCTCTCGAGTTCGACCGGGACCGGTGAACCCGCTGCCCGTGCCTGGTGAAAACACGATGCCCCGAGGGGTTCGGCACCCACCAGGCGGTCGCCGGGACGCAGGGTCGCCGCGAGACCGGCGAGGAGCCCACCGCCGCCGACGCAGGCCACGGTGGTGACCGGACCGGGTATGTCCTCGGCGACCTCGAGGCCGATCGTGCCCGCACCCGCGACGATGTCGGGCAGGTCGTAGGCGTGGAGAGCCAGGGCGCCGGTGGTCGCGGCGATCTCCACCGCGGCGTCGGCGGCGTCCTGGTAGCGCAGCCCGACGAGATGAACCTGCGCGCCCAGAGTTCGCAGTGTTCCGACCTTGACCGCGGGAGCCGTCTCCGGGATCACGACGGTGCAGGGCACGCCGGCGATCCGTGCGGCCCAGGCCGCGCCGATCGCGGCGTTGCCTCCTGACGCGACGAGCACCCCGGCGTCCGTCAGCGTTCCCTCGGCGCGCGCGTGCAGCGTCGCCCACAAGCTGCCCCGGACCTTGAAACAGCCACCGAGCTGGAGGTACTCGAGTTTGAACGCGACGTCCCGCGGGCCGTCGACGGTCTCGATGGTGCTGTGCGATGTCGGTGTGCGCCGCAGGAGAGGGGAGATGGTCCTGGCGGCGAGGTCGACGCCGGCCCGCGTTGCTCTCACGGCACAGACAGTAGTGGCTCACATCGAGCTCGCTCCGGATGGAAGAATGTCGGGCGTGACCGCGATACGACTGGATGGCAAGACCACGCGCGACGAGATCTTCGCGGATCTCACCGAACGGGTGAACAAACTGCGCGAGGCGGGCATCACCCCGGGTCTGGGCACGGTACTCGTCGGCGACGACCCCGGCTCGCACTCCTACGTCAAGGGCAAGCACTCGGACTGCGCCCGGATCGGTGTCGAATCCATCCGCAAGGACCTGCCGGCCGACGCGACCACCGAGCAGCTCAACGCCGCGATCGACGAACTGAACGCCGACCCCGCCTGCACCGGGTACATCGTGCAGCTGCCGCTGCCGAAGCACCTCGACGAGAACGCGGCGCTCGAACGGATCGACCCGCTCAAGGATGCCGACGGACTGCACCCGATCAACCTCGGTCGACTGGTGCTGGGCAAGGAGTCGACACTGCCCTGCACGCCGCGCGGCGTCATCCATCTCCTCCGGCGCTACGACGTCCCGATCGCGGGTGCCCGCGTCACCGTCGTCGGCCGTGGGGTCACGATCGGCCGGCCGATCGGCCTGCTGCTGACGAGGCGCAGTGAGAACGCCACGGTCACTCTCTGCCACACGGGGACCACGGACCTCCGCTCGGAGGTCGAGCGTGCCGACATCGTCGTCGCCGCTGCAGGTGTACCGCATCTGATCACCAAGGACATGGTGAAGCCGGGTGCCGCGGTCGTCGACGTGGGCGTCAGCCGGACCGACGACGGCCTGGTCGGCGACGTCCATCCCGACGTGTGGGAGGTCGCCGGACACGTGTCGCCGAACCCCGGCGGAGTCGGGCCGCTGACCCGCGCTTTCCTGCTCGTCAACGTCGTCGAAAGGGCCGAGCAGCAGCTCGCCGCCCAACAAGCCGCTGCCGAGGCCGTCGCCGGGGTCGAGGGCGGCGGCACGGCGTGAGCCCGGACGAGCCGCACGTCGGCCCGGCCGGTTCGGATCCGCCCTCGACGGATCCGAACCGG
>NZ_JANRHB010000037.1:0-53855 GCF_024733855.1 Gordonia sp. GONU | reverse complement strand
ACCGGGACGAAGCGCTCCGATTTCGGGGCAGTCGTGTCACGACTGTCCGTGTGGGCCTGGATCGGACGCGCGGCCGGCCGCGGCGTCGTCAACTTCCTGATCTTCGTCGTCGTCGCGTTCTTCCTCGTCCAGCTCATCCCCGGTGATCCACTGGTGTCCGCCTCCGGTGGCCGCCTGTCCGGTGCCGCACTGGACCAGGCGCGAGAATCATATGGACTGAACGGTTCTCCGGTCTCGCAGTTCTGGACTTATGTGACCTCGCTGTTCAGCCTGGACCTCGGCAACTCGATCGCCACCGGCCGGCCGGTCGCCGAGGACATGGCCACGCGAGTCCCGGCAACCCTGGAGCTCATCGGCGCCGGCCTGTTCTTCGCCTGTCTGATCAGCCTGCCGATGTCCTACCTGATCGTGACCCGGCCGACCAACCGGTTCTCCAAAGTGCTCCGCTCTTACGCCAGTTCGGCGGGCGCGATCCCCGAATACGTCGTCGGCATCCTGTTCCTGTTCGTCTTCTTCGCCACGCTGGCCTGGGTTCCGGCCCCGTCCGGACGGCTCGACCCGATCCTCATGCCGCCGGCCGAGGTCACCGGATTCCCGATCCTCGACGCCGTCATCGCGGGCGACACCGCGGCGGCCAACTCCTACATCGCCCACCTGATCCTGCCGGTCGCGGTGATGACGGTGTCGCACTCGGCGATCCTGGTCAAGTCGCTGGTCTTGGCCCTCGACACCGAGATCGACAGTCCGGCAACTCGATTCCGGATCGCCTCCGGCGCACCACGACGGGTGGTCGTCCTGAGCGTCTACCGCAGGGCGCTGCCGTCGGCAGTCGCGATGCTCGGCATGATCTTCGGCCTGCTCCTCGGTGGCGCGGTGGTCCTCGAATCGCTGTTCGGACTCGGCGGGCTGGGCCAGTACGCAGTCGACGCGGTCCGGTCGTCGGATGTGTTCGCCCTCCGGTCATTCCTGGTCGTCATCGCCGGCCTGTGTCTGATCGTCTACTTCCTCACCGAGGTGGCCACCGGTCTTCTCGATTCCCGTCGACGCGACTCGCGCAACCAGGAGGTCTGACATGGTCATGGCGCCACTCTCCACGACGGCCGAAACCTCCCACAGGCCCCCGCGCCTCGGGAAGATGGCCCGACTACGCGACTACGCGGGTCTGATCCCGTTCGCACTCTTGCTTCTCCTCGCGGTGTTCGGACCGATGCTGGCACCGCAATCGGCCACCGAGGTGGTCGGAACCCCATCGAGCGCACCCTCGGGGGACCACTGGTTCGGCACCGATTCCAACGGTTTCGACGTGTTGTCCCGGACGCTCACCGCCTTCCGTCTCGACATCGCCATCGCGATCGGGGTGACACTCCTCGCGACCGCCGTCGGCATCGCGATCGGATCGATCGCGGGCATGTACGGCTCGAAGGGCGGCGTGCTCGGCGCGATCGCGGCGACGCTCGGGCGCACCATCGATCTGGTCCAGGCACTGCCCGTCATGATCGGCGGGCTGGTCATCGTGTCCTTCTTCGGACGCAATTCGGTGGTCATCGCACTGGCACTGGCCTTGGTGCTCATGCCCTTCCAGGGCAGGCTGATGCGTACCGAGGTGTTGCGGACACGGAACGACGGTTTTGTCACCGCCGCGCGGATGAGTGGCGAATCGGAGTTCCGAATCCTCCTGCGCCACGTGATCCCGAACTCGTGTGCACCGGTCCTGGAGAACGCTTCGGCGATCTTCGGGATGGGGATCATCTTCTGCGCCGGCCTCGGCTTCCTGGGCGTAGGCATCCCGCTCCCGACCGCGGAGTGGGGGAACATGCTCGCCGACGGAGCCGCCGACGCAGCAGTCGGACGCTGGTGGCCCGCCCTGTTCCCTGTCATCGCCCTCGCCTACTCGGTGTGGGCGGCCTCCCGGGTCACCACCTTCATCTCCCGTCGTCGCCGCGTCTGACCTGACCGGCGCGCGTCAACGGCCCCTCTCTGCATCCCATTCATTCCCAGAACGGAGTACCCGATACCCATGAAACGACTGTCCACCTTGGTGAGCGGAACCGCGCTCGCCCTCGCCGCCGCACTGACACTCAGCGCGTGCGGTGGCGGGTCGTCGAACAATTCCGCCGAGGGCGGCGTGGTCATCGTGACCGCGGCACAACCCCCGAGCTTCAGCTACGAGACGAGCGCCACCGGCTACGAGGCCGCGGAGTTCTTCCTGAACACCGGCGCGACCCTCATCCGCAACCCGTATGTCGCAGGCACGGACGGGCTCTCGGCCCACCAGGAGCTCTTCAAGTTCGAGCCGGTGCTGGCCAAGAGTTACGAGGTCAGCCCCGACGGCAAGACCTACACCTTCCATCTCAACACCGAGGCGAAGAGTGCCGCGGGTAACGCTCTCGACGCCGACGACGTGATCTTCTCGTTCAAGCGCAAGTTCGAGGTCGACACCAGCATCGTGTCGTTCGTCAGCGCTCCCGTGATCACCTCGACCGACCAGGTGAAGAAGGTCGACGACGCCACTGTCACCATCAGCATCGCCGATCCGTCTCACGGCTTCACACTGCTGTCGCTGCTGGCGAACACCCCGTACGCCATCTACGACTCCGAGGTGTTGACGGCACACGCCACCGCCGACGATCCGTATGGCGTCGAGTATTCGAAGACCAACGCGGACTTCGGGTTCGGTGCCTACAAGCTCACCAGCTACACCCCGGGCCAGCAGATGGTCTACGAGGCCAACCCCGGATACGCCCTCGGTGAGCCCGACGTGAAGCGTGTCGTCCAGCGCGTCGTCGCCGACGCCGGCCAGCGCTCGAACCTCGTCAAGAGCGGTGATGCGTCCGTCGCCACCCAGCTGCGTCCCGCCGATCAGGTCGCCCTGCGCGATGCGAACGCCGCCCAGATCTTCACGGTGCCCAGCAACGCCTACGTCTACGTTCCGCTGACCACCACCAAGGCGCCGTTCGACAACGTCGAGGTCCGCCGCGCGTTCTCGTATGCGGTTCCCTACGACGCGATCATGAAGGACGTCTACAAGGGCCGGTTGGGTCCGATCTCGTCGATTCTCAACGACACGCTCCCGGACTACAACGGCAACGGACTGAAGAGCAACACCACCGACGCGGCGAAGTCGCTGGAGATCTTGCGAAACGCGGGGATCACCACCCCGGTGAAGTTCGAGCTGACCGTCAACAACGCCGTGCCCGATCTCAAGGAGACGGCAGTCCAGATCCAGACCGCCGCTCGCGCCGCGGGATTCGAGGTCACCCTCAACGAGGTGAACTCGGCGGTGTTCCAGGAGGGACTGGCCAACAAGACGTTCCAGGCCTCGATGGGCCGGGACTACGCGGTCGTGCAGTCCCCGCCATACGTGCTGTCCCTCTTCTACACGCCGGGGTCGCCGATCAACTGGCCGGACTTCGACTACGCACCGCTGAACAGCGCGATCGCAGCGGGCAACGCCTCCGGCGAGCCGCTCACGCCGGCCGCATGGGGCGAGTGGAACGAGGCCGAACGCATCCTCCAGGACCAGATGCCCACCGTCTACATCGGATACGTACAGCCGCTCAACGCATTCGCCAACGGAGTCGAGGGTTACGTGTTCCGGACCGACAGCGTGATCGACTACTCGGAGCTCAAGCCATGACCACGCTCACCGACCAGGTGGCGGTCGCCGAGGAGGACGTGACGGGCACCGTCGCCCCGGTCCTCGAGGTCACCGATCTGACGATCCGCTACGGCGGAGTGGAGAAGGTCCACCCGACCTCGTTCACGATCGGCCGGCGCGAGCGGGTCGCGATCGTCGGCGAGTCCGGTTCGGGAAAGTCGAGCATCGCCAACGCACTCGGCGGGTTCATCCCGCCGGGTGTGGGCGAGGTGTCGGCGGCGACGATGTCGCTGTCGGGCCGTTCGCTGCTCGCGGAGAAGGCTCAGCGGATCCCGGCTCGGCGTGAGGGGATCTCGATGATCTTCCAGGACGCGATGAGCTCTCTCGATCCCATCTGGTCGGTGGGCAGTCAGCTCACCGCGGTCCTGCCGAAGAGCAGGTACGGCTCCCGCAAGGACCGCGCCGCGGCCGCGGAGGCCCGTCTGGAGCAGGTCGGCATCGTCGAACCGCGCCGGGTCATGTCGTCGGTACCCGGCCAGCTCTCCGGCGGCATGCGTCAGCGCGTGATGATGGCCATCGCGCTGGCCTCCGAGCCGGAGCTACTCATCGCCGACGAGCCGACGAGTGCTCTCGACGCGTCCCTGGCGGTGTCGGTCATGGAACTCATGACCGGCCTCACCATCGAGAACGGGGCGTCGCTCGTCTTCATCACCCACGACATCGCCCTCGCCCGACGCTTCGCCGACAAGGTTCTCGTCATGCAGGCCGGCAGCGTCGTGGAGAGCATCGCCGCGAAGGACCTCGACCACGCGAACCACCCGTACACCCGGGGATTGCTGGAATGCATGCCCACGCTGAGTTCTGCTCAGCTGGAACGCCTTCCAACCCTCGACACGGTCATGAGAGAGGAGACCGCAGCATGAGCACGATCATCGAAGTCGTCGACGTGTACAAGCAGTACGGGCGCAAGGTCACCGCGGTCGCCGGGGTGACGACAAAGTTGGAGAGCGGCCGAGCCACCGGTATCGTCGGCGAAAGTGGTTCGGGCAAATCGACTCTCGGCAAGATGATCGTCGGACTCACCACGCCGACCTCGGGTCAGGTCCTGGTCGACGGCCGTGATCTGTCCCGGCTGCTCGAACGTCGCCCGGGTCGTCTCGAGTACCGCCGCAAGGTGCAGCTCGTGGCTCAGGACACCACCACGACGTTCGATCCGCGACGGGTCGTCCGCGAGGCGATCCGCCGCCCGGCGCAGATCCTCGGCGGGCTGGACGAGAAGGCGGCCGACGCCGCCGTGGACGCGATCGTCGCCGAACTCGGGATCGCACCCGAACTCGTCGAACGGTATCCGCATCAGCTCTCCGGCGGTCAGCGGCAACGCCTTTCGATAGCACGTGCGCTCGTCGTCGGCCCGGACATCCTCGTCTGCGACGAGGCGGTCAGTGCGCTCGACGTTTCGGCGCAGGCGGTGGTCCTGAACCTGCTCAAGGACTACGTGAAGACGCATTCGCTCGGGCTGGTCTTCATCTCGCACGGACTCCCGGCCACCGCATTCATCACCGACGACCTGCTGGTGATGAACCGCGGCACGGTCGTCGAATCCGGCGAGACGATGTCGATTCTCGACGCGCCGTCGAACGACTACACGCAGACGCTCGTCGGCGCCTACCAGGCCATGGAAACAGCGGCCTGAGCCAACGATTCACCGGCCGACCCGGTCGGCGGACAACACCTCTCACAACCACTTCGCACGACAGGAGATCGCAATGTTCCACATGGGTTGGTTCCTCGGAGACGGCTTCGGCATTCACCCCTGGAGCCCCACGAACGGTGACGGTCCGTGGACCGGCACCAACCACCTGGACTGGATGAAGCCCGACATCCACGTCGACATGGCCAAGAGCCTCGAGCGTGCCGGCTTCGACTACATCCTGATCGAGGACACCTCGATGGTCGAGGACTCCTACCAGAACTCCGCCGAGACCTCGCTGCGCCGCGGTTTCATGGCCCCCAAGAACGATCCGCTGCCGCTGGTCCCGCTGATGACGCAGGCCACGAAGCACATCGGCATCATCCCGACCGTCTCGACCATCCAGTACCCGCCGTTCCTGGCCGCACGTGCGTTCACCACCCTGGACCACCTCACCGAGGGTCGCGTGGGCATGAACGTGGTCACCAGCGTCACCGACCGCGTCGCCCAGAACTTCGGCTACGAACGGCATCTCGAGCACGACGAGCGCTACGAGATGGCGATGGAGTGGATCGACGTCGTCAAGGCGCTGCAGAACTCGTGGCAGGAGGGCGCCGTCATCGCAGATCCCTACGCCGGTGTCTATGCCGACCACACCAAGGTCAACCCGATCGAGTTCGTGGGCAAGTTCTTCAAGTGCCGCGGCCCGCTGAACACCATCCCGGGTCCGCAGCGTGAGGTCCCCATCTGTTCGGCCGGTAGCTCGGAGCCGGGTCGTGTGCTCGCCGCCAA
Organism: Gordonia sp. GONU; assembly: GCF_024733855.1. Classification (NCBI taxonomy): domain Bacteria; kingdom Bacillati; phylum Actinomycetota; class Actinomycetes; order Mycobacteriales; family Gordoniaceae; genus Gordonia; species Gordonia sp. GONU. The sequence goes on along the minus strand of NZ_JANRHB010000037.1, from coordinate 47,775 downwards.
CTACGACGACACCCAGATCGCCATCGTCAAGGACGCCGCAGATGCAAAGGCCTACCGCGAGGACATCCGTGCCCGGGCGGCCGCCGCCGGACGCAACCCCGACCACATCAAGGTCCTGTTCATCGCGACCCCGACGATCGCAGCCACCGACGCCGAGGCCCAGGCCGCTTACGAAGCGGCCCAGGCGTTCCGCAAGACGGACAAGGCAATCGAGTACAACCTGTGGAACATGTCCTACACCTCGGGCGGTCGCATCGACTTCGGTGCCATCGATCCCGACACGAAGGTCGGCGACATCGACCTGTCCAAGCAGAACGGCGAGTACACCTCGATCGCCGGACTGTTCGGTGGCCGCGAGGACGAGACTCTGCGTGAGGTCGTCGCGAGCAGCTTCCAGGTCAAGGACATGGGTCTCATCGGTTCACCATCCACGATCGCGGACAAGATGGGCGAGATCATGGAAGAGGCCGGGGGCGACGGCTTCCTGTTCTACCTGCCCACCACGCGCATGAACCTGGCGATGATCTCAGACGGACTGGCACCCGAACTGCGCCGCCGCGGACTCATCCGCGAGGAGTACACCGGCTCGACCCTGAGGGAGAACCTGCGCGCCTTCTGAGCCACGAAACACCTCGTCCCCACCCGCCGTTCGCGGGTGGGGACGAGGTGTCTGTCGTCACCGGTAGGCGGCGCGGGCGTGCGGCACCATTCGGATGGCCCTGGGCAGCCGCGGGATGACCAGCTGCGACTGTAACGAGATCAGGCGGAAGAGCACACGTCGTCCGGTGCCCCAGTCGATGCCGAGCAACTCGCGCAGTTCCGGTGTGAGGAGACCCGCGGTGACGGTGGCCAGGACGAGGCCGGCGACGGGACGAACCGTCGTGTTCCACACGAGCGCGTGCCGCAGGACCGGGATGTGCGGCGGTGGCTTGGGAGACGTCACCACACCGAAGACCCGATCGGTCATGTCCGACCGCTCGAGCCTGGTGCGGGTCATCTCGTCGAACCAGGTGCAGAAGGCCTCCCAGTTCTCCGGCATGTCCTGCTCGCGCACCCCGTACATGCGTCCGACCTGACGCATCTCGAGATAGAACTGCTCGACCTCGCCCGGCTTCCAGCCGCGACCGAGTTCCTTCTGCTGGGTGTAGATCCCGTGCACCAGACTCGCGTGAACCCAGTGGAACGCTTCGGGATTCAGTGAACTCCAGCGCGAGCCGTCGGGGTTCTGGCCCTTGATGTCGCGGTGGCGCTCACGCAATCGGCGTGCCATGTCGAGCGCGTCCTCGCGGCCGTAGACGACACCCATGATCATGTCGAGCGTGCGTTCGGCGCGCCCGTACGGATCGGTCTCGAAGACCGAGAACTCGCGCACGCCGGTGGCCACCACGGGGTGGGCGACATCGATGAGCAGACGACGCGGTGCGCCCAGGACGAATGTCAGATCACCGAAAACCTTCCAGGCCACCGAATCCGGGCCCAGGGGCGCGATACCGTCGGTCGCGATGTCGGCCGCTGCGATGTCGTCCGCGGCGATCTCGGTGTCGGCGGCGTGGTCTCGAGTGGGGGCTGGATCTGCCGTCATCTGCCTTCACTCATTCCGGGATAGAAGGGGTCGACCTGGAAACAGGGTACGCGCGTGGCCTCTGCTGGTGTCAACGCGTTTCGCACATGCCGCCACGTGCGCTCGCTGAAGTTGATCGACAGATGTTCGGACAGATCGACCGGGCAGTCATCCTGCAGAAGGATGTTCGTGACATTGTCGCCCTCGAGGAAGCCGTTGGTGAACGGGGTCGCGATCTCGTCGTACTTGGTGACGATCGTCGTGTAATGCGGGCCCGGCTTGGTGTCGCCATTGCCGTAGACCTTGCGGACCAGATCCGAATACTGCGCCTGCTGCGCGAAAGCGGGGAACAGTGCTTTGAAGATGTCGTAGCCGACAGGTCCGAACGGCGGGATGAAATACCTTACGTACGTGAGCATGTCGCCGGTCGATCCGTGGTTGCCGGGCGCGATGCCGATGACTTTGTCGACCTTCTTGTCGCCGCCGAGGAAATCGATGTAGTAGTGCGGCAACAGGCCACCGCCCTGCGACCAGCCGACCAGGTCGACCTTCTTCGCGCCCGTCTGACGCATGATCCGGTCGACGTTGCGCGAGACCTCGCGGGCCGACCTCTCGATGTCGTCCAGACCCTGGATCGGGAAGCTGGGGATCGGCGTGATGTTGCCGTAGTTGAACGTGTACACGCAGTACCCACGGTTGGCCAGGTACGGAGCGCCCGCGGTGTAGGCCCACTGCGTGGTCGCCGTGGCGTTCAGCAGGATCACCGGGTTCGGGCGTTCCTTCGTCGGCTTGCACGACGGGTCGTTGGTGCCCGGCGGGGACCAGTTCGCGTCCAGCGTCTGGTTGAGCACGTTCGGAATGGCGGACCGGAAGTCCCAGGACACGGGGTACTTCTTCGCCGGCGCGGCTCCGGCCGCACCCACTCCGGACAGACCCAGCGTCGCTGTCATCGTGCATGCCACCGCAGCGGTGACGATCGTCGTCAACCGTCGAAAACTGAACATGTTCCTCCACCCTCGATCTGATGACAGATGTTGTCAGAGTTGTCGCGAAATCGCAACGAATCGGTAATCCGATTCCGGCAACGTTGGCCGGGTATCCGGGCCGGGAAAAGTCCGGTGATCCGGCAAGCGCTGGCACCGAACCGATTTCGGCGAAGCGGACATCGACCGCCGAGTTGCGCCCTACTCTGGCACCTGCTTCGGCCATTGGTGACGACCGTGACCAACCGCGGGGTCACCCGAGCCGACCCGTGGGCGCGGACAGCGGCTCCGGCCGCGAAAGGTGGGTGGACATGGTCTCGGTGACCGGTGCGGTCGGGACTGCCGTCGAACAGGTGGAGGACGCCGTCGGAGCGTTCAAGGTACTCAAGCGTTCGGGGCTGCTGGACCTCACACGCCCCAAGGAGCTCCTGACAACGGTCAAGCGCGCGAAGATCATCGGACCCTGCGCCTCGGTGGTGGCACACGGGGCGGACGAGTACCCGGAAGCGGGTGCGGTCGCCGACGAACGCGGTGAACTGACCTACGGCGAGTTGAACGCGAACGCCAACGCGCTCGCGAACCACCTCGAGGCCTCCGGCGTCGAGCGAGGCTCGGTGATCGGAGTGATCGCCCGCGATCACCGGGGTCTGCTGACGACGATGAGCGCCGCGGGAAAGGCCGGTTACCGACTGGCCATGATGAACACCGGATTCGGCAAGACCCAGTTCGTCGAGGTCGCCGAACGCGAGAAGATCGTCGCGATGCTCTACGACGAGGAGTTCACCGACCTCGCCGATGCTCTGCCTGCCGAGACGCTCCGGATCGTGACCTGGGTCGACGGCGAGCGTCCGGTCCCCGAGGGGGTTCGCACCCTCGACGACATCGTCGCAGACGGGGACACGGCGACGCCTCCGGAACCGGACGAGTGGGCCGGACTCGTCATCCTCACGAGCGGCACGACCGGTCTGCCCAAGGGGGCACAACGTTCCAAGCTGTCGCCGTTCTCCAGTGCCCTCCTGCTCGACCGAATCCCGTTCCCGCAGCGCGGCACCATGGTGATCGTCTCGCCGATCTTCCACTCCACCGGTTTCGCCCTCTGGGGTGTGGGGGCAGCGCTGGGCAACAAGACCGTCGTGATGCGACGGTTCGACCCGGAGAAGACCCTGGCCGCGCTCGCCGAGCACAAGGCGGAGGTGCTGGTCGCGGTGCCGACGATGCTCCACCGCATGCTCGCTCTCGGACCCGACGTCATCAAGAAGTACGACACGTCCGCCCTGCGGATCATCGTCATCGCGGGATCGGCTCTGTCACCGGCGCTTTCGGAAGCGGTGCAGGACACGTTCGGTGACGTCCTCTACAACCTCTACGGGTCCACCGAGGTGGCCATCGCCTCGGTCGCGCAGCCGAAGGAACTGCGACTCGCGCCGGGCACGGTGGGCCGCCCGCCGGTCACCAGCCGGCTCGCACTCTTCGACGACGAGGGCCGTCGGATCTCCGGAACCAACGTTCGTGGAAGACTTTTCGTCCGTAACGGCGCCCCTTTCGAGGGGTACACCGACGGACGGAACAAGGAGATCATCGACGGCTACATGTCGACGGGTGACATGGCGCGCTTCGATGAGCACGGCCTGCTGCACATCGACGGCCGCGACGACGACATGATCGTCTCCGGCGGCGAGAACGTGTATCCGCTCGAGGTGGAGAACCTCCTCGCCGAACACCCGGACATCGACGACGTCGCGGTGATCGGCGTGGACGACGACGAATTCGGAAAGCGTCTGCGCGCCTTCATCGTCGCGGCGCAGGACGCGAACCCGTCACCCGAGGACATCAAGGCGCACGTGAAGGCCAATCTGGCGCGGTACAAGGTGCCACGTGACGTCGTCTTCGTCGACGAGTTGCCGCGCAACCCCACGGGTAAGCTCGTCCGCCGGCAGCTGCCCACCGGGCCGCTGTAGGTTTCGACGAGCTCAACCGGCGGGGGGACAGCTCAACCGGCGGGGGACAGCTCAAACGGCAGCCGGTAGCGAGCGCCGGCGAGCCGATACTGCCACGTGACCACGCTTAGCGAGCGGCGGCGAGCCGGTACTGCCATGTGACCACGCTTAGCGAGCGGCGGCGAGTCGATACTGCCATGTGACCACGCTTAGCGAGCGGCGGCGAGCCGATACTGCCACGTGACCACGCTTAGCGAGCGGCGGCGAGTCGATACTGCCACGTGTCCATGCTCGTTGAGCCGGTAGCGAGCGCCAGCGAGCCACCGCGTCGAAACGACGAGCAACCGCCACACAGGGGCCGCTCCACCAGTAGCAGGGGACAACTCGACAAGGGAGGTCAACCGGCGGCGGGGTCTCTCTCCAGCTGTGCGACGACCAGGTGCAGCGCGGCGGTGGTGGTGAGGGAGCGGACCCGTTCCCGGTCGCCGGGGAAACGTCGCGTGACCGTGTAGGTCGGGCGGCCCTTGACGGCGACGCCGAAGCAGACGGTGCCGACCGGTTTGGCCTCGGTGCCGCCGGAGGGTCCGGCGATCCCGGTGGTCGAGACCGCCACATCGGACTTCAGGCGACTCAGGGCTCCCTCGGCCATCGCCGCGGCGACCTCCTCACTGACCGCCCCGTGCGAGGCGATCAGTTCTGCGGGCACGTCGATCAGGTCGGACTTCGCCTCGTTCGAGTAGGACACGACGCCGCCCGTGACGTAGGCGGAAGAACCGGGGCGGTCGGTGAGCCGCGCCGCGATGAGCCCGCCGGTGCAGGACTCCGCCGTGGCGATCAGCCGTCCGTCGAGCGTCGCGATCAGCTGATCCTCGATGGTCGAGCCATCGGTCGAAAAGATCTGTCGCCCATGGTGTTCGGTGATGAATGTCAGCAATTGCCGGTAGATCTCGGCACCGTCGGCGGCGAAGCGGGTGACCATGTCGAGTTCCCCGCGGCGCAGACAGGTGGTGATCTCGAGGGCGTCGAATCCCGGGATCGAGTCCTCGGCACGACGCAGTGTCTCGGCGAGTTCGGCCTCGTGCAGTCCGTACGCCCGGATGGTCTCCTGCGTGAGGTCGTCGGCCCGGGACAGCACCTCGGCGATGGCGGGTGAGGCGATCGCGGTCGGCCACATCGCCTGCAGCTCGACGGGTGGGCCGGGCAGGATGAGGATCGTCGGCAGCGGCTCGTCGGGTGTCGCGGGGACGGCGACGCCCGGTGCGGTGCCGGTGGGCGGTATCGCGGTGGCGCCGGCGGGAACGTGGGCCTGCTTGCGGATACCGATCCGGGTCGGCCCGTCGTCGAGGTCCACGGTGTCGGGCCGCCAGCGCCGGATGATTCCGGCGATGTGGTCCTCGAGTGCGGGGTCGAGCTGTAGGTCGCGTCCACAGAAGTCGGCAACCGTCGCCACGGTGAGGTCGTCGGCCGTGGGACCGAGGCCTCCGCTGGTGACGATGAGATCCATCTGCTGGTCGGCGAGGAAGCGCAGCTGGGCGGTGAGGTCGGCGGGCCGGTCCCCACAGATGGTGATGTGGGCGACGTCCACCCCCAGCTCGAGGAGCTGCTCCGACAGCCACGGCCCGTTCTGGTCGGCGATACGCCCGGTCAGAACCTCGGTTCCGGTCACCACGATGCCTGCGCGCACACTCACGGGATCGAGCCTAGTCGGCGGCGGACCAGCGGTGGTGTCTCTGGGATCGGTGGGGCCGGGTTTCGACGCGACGCCTCGCTTCGCTCGGTGTCGGCTCAACCGGCGTGTCGCCTGGTGTCGAATCCGGGCCTTGCGGAGGACGCGTCTCGAAGGGCCTGGCGAGTTCATCTCACCAGGCCCTTCGAGGCTCGTCGCTATCGCTCCTCGCACCTCAGGGAGCGAGGGGGTCGTCGCTATCGCTCCTCACACCTCAGGGAGCGCAGGGGCTCTGGCGCTATCGCTCCTCGCACTTCAGGGAGCGCAGGGGCTCTGGCGCTATCGCTCCGCACACCTCAGGGAGCGAGGGTCCTCGCCCCGGGTGTCGAGCGGGCTCAGGCCTTTTCGGCCTTCGCCTTCTCCTGTGCCGACGACCGTGCCGGGTTGCCCTGGTCGTCCTTCTTCGGGTCGGACTCGTCCTTCTTCTCGGTGACACCCGATTTGATGCGAGCACCGATGTCGGGATCGACGCGGTGCCAGTACTCGAATGCGCGCTGCAGCACGGGTTCGGAGACACCGTTGAGGAGATGGCCGACGACGTTGTCGACGAACCGCTCTCGCGCGTCGTCGTCGAACACCTCGCGGACGAGCGTGCCGGCCTGCCCCCAGTCGTCGTCCTCGGGATGGTCGACGTAGGCGCTGCGCAGGATCTCCCCGTTGGCCGCCCACTGCGGTTCGCCCTGACCGGGATACAGCGCAGAGGGGCCGCCCTTGGAGTTGGGCGCGTAGACCGGGTCGGTGACGTTGTGGATACGCATCGCGCCGTCCTTGGAGTACGAGTGGACCTCGTTCTTCGGCGCGTTCACCGGGATCTGCTTGTAGTTGCCGCCGAGCCGATGTCGATGCGCGTCGGCGTAGGAGAACACCCGTCCGAGCAACATCCGGTCGGGGCTGAAGCCGATACCCGGGACGACGTTGTTCGGTTCGAAGGCGGCCTGCTCGATCTGCGTGTGGTGATCGACCGGATTGGTGTGCAGCGTCATCTTGCCGACCTCGATGAGCGGGTAGTCGCCATGCGGCCACACCTTGGTCAGGTCGAACGGATTGAAGCGGTAGCTCACCGCGTCGTCGAACGGCATGAGCTGGACCTTGAGCGTCCAGCTCGGGTGATTGCCTGCGGCGATGTTCTCGAACAGGTCCCGGGTGTGGAAATCGGTGTCGGCAGAGGCCATCTGGTCGGCCTCGTGCTGTGTCAGGTGTTCCACGCCCTGATCGGACTTGAAATGATATTTGACCCAGTGCTTCACGCCCTCGGCGTTGACCCACAGATACGTGTGCGAGCTGTAGCCGTTCATGTGACGCCACGTCTTCGGGATGCCGCGGTCGCCCATCAGCCAGGTGACCTGATGAGCGGACTCGGGCGAGAGCGTCCAGAAGTCCCACTGCATGTCGTGGTCGCGAAGGTTGTTGTCCTGGCGGCGTTTCTGGGAACGGATGAAGTGCTGGAACTTCATCGGGTCCTTGACGAAGAAGATCGGCGTGTTGTTGCCGACCATGTCGTAGATGCCTTCGGATGTATAGAATTTCAGCGCGAATCCGCGCGGATCACGCCAGGTGTCGGGGCTGCCCCGTTCGCCGGCCACCGTCGAGAACCGCGCCATCATCTCGGTTTTCACGCCTGGCTGGAACAATGCGGCACTGGTGTAGGCCGAGATGTCCTCGGTGGTCTCGAACGTCCCGAATGCGCCGCTGCCCTTGGCATGTGGCTGTCGCTCGGGAATTCGTTCGCGGTTGAACTGGGCCATCTGTTCGATCAGATAGTGATCGTGCAGGACGATGGGTCCTCCGGCGCCGACCGTCAGGGAGTGTTCGTCACTCCCGGCCGGTGCACCCGAGTCCCGGGTTGTGTACAGCGAATCGTCGGACATATCGCCTCCGAGAGGTCGTCGTATCCGTGCAGAAAATGCGCGACCCGAGGGCTGCAGGTCCGCTTTGCCGATCCTACGCTGAGGGAATGTTCGTCACGGCTGCTCGTCGGCGGTGATCCCGAACTCGCGGAGCACCGCTTCGGTGTGTTCGCCGAGTGCCGGTACCGGTCCCATCGCCAGTTCGACGTCGTCGAAGGTCATCGGCGGCAGCACCGCTTTGATCGGGCCCACCTCGGTGTCGACATCCCGCCAGCGGTCGCGTTCGCCGAGCTGGGGATGCGCCACCACGGCCTCGAGGTCACGGATCTCGGCGGCGGGCACCCCCGCGTCGGCGAGGCGGCGGTCGAGTTCTTCGGTGGTAAACCGCTTGGTCTCCGCGGCGATGATCGCATCGACCTCCGCTCGACGGGAGACGCGGTCGATGTTGGTCTTGTACCGCGAGTCCTCGGCGAGGTCGGGGCGTTCGAGCACGACGCGGGCCAGCGTGTCCCACCCGCGGTCGTTCTGGACGCCGATGAGGATGGTGCCGTCCTGGGTGGGGTACTTGTCGTAGGGCACGATCGCTGCGTGGCCGAGGCCCGCCCGGGCGATCTGGCGGCCGCCGTAGAGCCGCATGTACATGGGGTGACCCATCCATTCGACCGTGGCGTCGAACATCGACACCGACACCCGTGCGCCGACGCCGGTGGTCGCCCGGCGGAACAGTGCCGACAGCACCGACGTGAGGGCGTACATGCCGGCGGCGATGTCGGAGGACGGGATGCCGGTCTTGGTCATGTCCTCGGGGGTGCCGGTCACCGAGATGAGACCGGTCTCGGCCTGGACGAGCATGTCGTAGGCCTTGCGATCGCGGAACGGTCCCGCGTCGCCGTAGCCGGACATGTCGATGACGATCAGTTCCGGATGGTCGGCGCGCAGGGCGTCGGCCCCCAGCCCGAGCCGGGCCGCGGCGCCGGGGGCGAGATTCTGCAGGAACACGTCCGCGCCGGCGATGAGCGTCCTGATCGCATCGCGTCCGGCGTCGCTCTTGAGGTCGAGTTCGACCGATTCCTTGCCCCGGTTCAGCCAGACGAAATGCGAACCCGCGCCGCCGCGCACCGCGGAGTCGTACTGGCGGGCGAAGTCACCCTCGCCGACGCGCTCGACCTTGATCACCCGCGCACCGAGGTCTGCCAGATGCCGGGTGGCCAGGGGGGCGGCGACGGCCTGTTCGAGGGCGACGACGGTGATCCCCGCGAGCGGCAGCGTGGCAGTGTCGGTGGAGTGCGGCAGCGGGGCACGGCCCGAGGCGGGCGACTGGTCCGAATTCACCGGCCAAGGATCACCCGCGCCCGTCCGGTTCGTCAACGAGACCCACCACCATGCACCTCATGACGACGATCGCGGCCGCCGTGGTGGCGGCCGCGATCGGCTTCCCTCAGTTGTCCCGCGTCACGATCGACGCGCTGCGACGTCGCGGGCGGAGGTCATGACCTTCGGTCGACCGGTTCCACGGGCGGGTCGATGACCACCCGGCGGTCGAGGTCGGCGTCCATGCCGTCGAGGTTCTCACCCGCGAGGACCTGCGTGAGTTCGGCATCGGCCGAGTCGGCGGCCGTTTGGGCGGCGCGTCGCTGATCCTCACCGCTGAGCGTGTTGAGGGCGACCTCCTTGATGAAGAGGACCGCGATCGTGCCGATGACGGCCATCGCCATCGAGACCAGGAAGATCCGGGCCGTTCCGTCGCCGTAGGCACCGCGGACGATCGCCGCGATAGGCGCGGGCAGCTCGTTGAGGTTGGACAGGCCTGCGCCTCCGCCGGAGCCCGTCTGGGTGATGCCGATGGCGCGCAGTCCCTGGCCGATGAGGTCGGTGACGTGGCTGGACAGAACCGCGCCGAGCACCGAGACGCCGGCCGCACCACCGAGTGAGCGGAAGAACGTCACGGTCGACGTGGCAGCACCGAGGTTGCGCGGCTCCACGGTGTTCTGCACCGCGAGGACCAGGTTCTGCATGGTCATGCCCATACCCAGGCCCAGGGCGAACAGGAAGCCGCTGAGGACCGCCATGTTGGTGTGGGCGTCGATCGTCGACAGGAGCCCGAAGCCGATGGCCATGATCACCGAGCCGGCGAGCAGGTAGTTCTTCCAGCGGCCGTACTTGGTGATGAGGCGCCCGGACAGCGTCGCCGAGACCACCGAACCGAACACCATCGGCAGCGTGAGCAGGCCGGCCGCGGTGGGCGAGTAGCCGCGAGCGATCTGGAAGTACTGGCCGAGGAAGACCGCGCCGCCGAAGAGTGCGACGCCGACGGCGATGCTGGCAATGGTCGCGAGCGTGGTCGTGCGTTCCCTGAACAGGTGCAGCGGAATGATCGGGTCCTTGGCCTTGGACTCCACCCATACCGCGGCGGCGAGCAGGACGAGGCCGAGGGTGACGAGGCCGAAGGACGTGGCCGAGGCCCAGTCGAAGCTCTTTCCGGCCAGGGTCACCCAGATCAGGACGGTGCTGACGCCGGCCGCGATGAGCAGGGCGCCCGCGTAGTCGATGTGGACCTCGCGACGGATGACCGGGAGGTTCAGGGTCCGTTGCACGACGACCATGGCGATGACGGCCAGCGGGACGCACACGTAGAAGGTCCAGCGCCAGCCGAGCCAGCTGGTGTCGACGATGACGCCGCCGATCAGCGGGCCGGCCACGGTCGCGATGGACATGACGCCGGCGATGGCGCCCTGGTAGCGGCCGCGCTCACGCGGGCTGAACATCGACGCGATGACGATCATCACGAGCGACTGCATACCGCCGAGGCCGAGACCCTGGACCACACGGAAGCCGATCAGCATCGAGACCGAGGTCGAGAGACCGGAGAGCACCGAGCCGAGGGTGAAGACGCCGAGCGACAGCTGGACGAGGAGCTTCTTGCTGAAGACGTCGGACAGCTTGCCCCAGATCGGGGTGGCCGCCGTCGAGGCGAGGAGCGTCGCCGTCACGACCCAGGTGTACTGATCCTGCGTGCCGTGAAGCTCGGTGATGATCGTGGGCAGTGCGTTGGACACGATCGTGGCCGAGGTCAGGGCCACGAACATACCGAGCAGCAGACCGACGAGTGCGTTGATGCGCTGCTTGTGGGTCATCGGTGTGTCGACGGGTTCCACGCGTGGTGGGGACGTTGTCATACCGGGGGTACCTCCGAAGTCGTGCGTGCACCGTGTGGACGGAGCCGAATGGCGGCGACCACAGAACATCGACGGAATGACCTCGTCGACCTCGTGGACACAGGTGCCGGAAAAGGGGCTGATGGAAACGGGGACCGGCCGTGGGCCGCCGCCGTTTAGTTGAATGCTGCAACCATAGGGCGTGAAAGGTGTAACGCGCAACTAAGCGGGATATTCCCGGCGACCGGAAACCGGTGGGGAACCGTACTGCCTGCCCTGGTCGGGGCCGTCAGGACTCCCGGTCCACGACCGGGTCGTTGGTCGCCTCGCCGAGTCGGTGGAGCAGGCTCGTGAGGGTCCGGATGTCGTCCGGGTTCCACTGGGCCAGGCGGGCCCGCCAATCGGAGACCGCCGAGGCGAGGACGGCGTCGACGCGCTCGCGCCCGTGATCGGTGAGCGTGACCACGCGTGCCCGCGCGTCACGGGGGTCGGGGTGTCGCTCGGCGAGCCCGAGTCGCACCACCGCGTCGATCTGCCGCGTGACCGTCGACTTCTCCATGCCCACGGCGCTCACCAGGTCGGACATCGGCATCGAGTGGTGGCGGGTGAGCACGGACATGAGCGGATAGCAGGACGGGTCGAGCCGGGGATCGATCTCGCGGGCCCGCAGTCGTGTGCGGATACGGCTACGTCGCCAGAAGTCGTTGAGTTCGGCTTCGAGGCCGCCGATGGCCTCGGAATCGATGGAGGAGGCGTCGGTGGAGGATGCGGCGGTGGTCGGGTCCGAGCCCATGATCGCGGAGTCCTTTCGCCGGTTCGCCGTGCCGAGACGCGGCCAGATTACCGACCGCGCTGTGTTCGAGCACACGCAGCGTGGTGGATATGCCCGATTCGGCGATGAGTTCGGTCGTGTCGATCCGGATGCGGACACCCGAGGTCAGTGTGGCGTGCGACAACTTGCTTGGGAAGCGGCAACCACATGGTGCACGATCGAGAGGTGAGCACCACGCAACGCACGACCCCGAACGCCTGGGAGTACGTCAAGTACTGCTACTGGGCACCCCTGCCGAAGTCGATGACCGACTGGGTCGAGAACGACCTCGCGGGACCCAGGGCCTCGCTTCGGATGGTCGTGCGCTGGGCGATCCCGTGCATCATCATCCTGATCCCGATGCTCTTCGTCCCGGCGGACTGGGGCGTCCGGTTCACCATGACGGCGCCGATCCTCATCGCCTATCTCTTCTTCTCGATCGCACTGAACCGCGTGTACCGCCGGCACCGACTGGCCCAGCACGGACTCAACCCGGACCTGGTCAACCGCCTGGAGCGGGAGAAGAACTCCGACCTCTACGACGAGTACCACCGCAAGTACCGCGGCGAGCGTCGCGGCTGATCTCGATACGGCCGCGGACCGAGGTCAGTACAGGTAGTCCTCGCCGCTCGCGCGCACGGTCACGTCCGAGAGACTGATGCCCCAGGGCTGATCGATGACGTGGACGACGGCGTCGGCCAGATCCTCGGGAGTGATGAGCCAGTACTTGATCGAGTCCGCGTCGGTCAGCTCGTCCGGTAACTCGCCCTGCAGCATCTGGGTGACGTGCTCCTTGTACGACGACACCCGCTGGCCGACGATGCCGCGGATCGCGCGATCGTTGACGATCCAGCTGGCCAGGTTGGTGCCGGCGACACCGGTGGGCTTGACCGTCGTGACCTTGATCTTGCCCTTCGCCTCGATGCGCAGCGAATCCGACAGCATGGTGACCGCGGCCTTCGTCGCGCTGTAGACACCGGATCCCTCGAAGCCGCCGTTGCCGTAGATGGACGCGATGTTGACGACCTGCCCGCGGCCCTGCGCGATCATCTGGTCGTAGACCGCGGAGATGCCGTTCACGACGCCCTTGATGTTGATGTCGATGGCCTTGTGCCACTTCTCCCACGCACGTTCGTGGTCGGCGAAGAACGCCAGCGGCATGACCCCGGCGTTGTTGACGATGACGTCGATCGCCCCGAACTCCTCGACGGCCAGTGCTGCGGCCGCCCGCATCTGCACCATGTCGGTCACGTCGGCGACCTGGGCGAGTGCCGAACCTCCGGCGGCGACGATGCCGTCGACGACAGCGCTCAGACCATCGGCGTCGATGTCGACGCCGACGACACGAGCGCCGCGAGCAGCGCATTTCTCGGCGATGACCCGGCCGAACCCACCACCGGCCCCGGTGATGACGATGGTCTTGTCCTGCAAGTGATCTGACATGTACTTCCCCCGGCCGCGATGTGGTCGGGTCATCCTAACAGCGGGTGACGAACCGGCAGCGACTCGCGGCCCCGCCACGGTGCGCACCCCTCTGCACACCGTGGCCGAGGCAACGCAACACTCGAGAGGCCGGATCGGCGGCCTGCTCGGAAGACCGGTCCCGGTCGATGTCCGCTGTGGGGTCCGTTGTGCGGACCCGCTTGCGCTCGATTCAGTCACATGACTCAGCATCTGTCAAGCGTGCCGCGCCGCGATGTCGGAATCAGGGCCGAAATCCGTTGTTGCCCTTGACGCAGCGGTGGTCGATGCCAAAGTCTTCTTCGGACGGCTGCATCCCTCGCGGCCGTACGTCGTTCTCCCGCTCGCGGTCGTTCCCTTCGCAGGCCGCGAGCTACCCAGCACGTCTGCGCGGGACGTTCTCGTGCACTGATGACAGGAGACCCATGTCCGGGGCGTACCCAACGAGACGTACCTTCCTCAAGGCCGCGGCGGTCACCGCGGCCGGCGCGGCGAGCGCGGTCGCCGTGTCCGCGAACCGAACTCCGGCGTCGGCCGCGCCGGCGCGCCGGATTCGGCACACTCGTGAGGAACACCGGGTGGTGGTCGTCGGCTCCGGTTTCGGTGGAGGGGTCTCGGCGCTCCGACTCGCGCAGGCCGGTGTGCCCGTGCTGCTGCTCGAACGGGGCCGTCGGTGGCCGACCGGGCCCAACTCGGAGACCTTTCCGCGTGCGTCGAACCCCGACAAGCGCATGCTGTGGCACGAGTCCACCCCGAACCTGTTCGGCAAGCCGCTCAGCGTCGAACCCTATGTAGGACTGTTCGAATCGGTTGCCGGTGCGAACATGACGGCACTGTGCCCGGCCGGGCTCGGTGGTGGGTCGCTGGTCTATCAGGGGATGACGTTGCAGCCGAGCGAGGCGGTGTTCGACGAACACTTCCCCAATGCGCTCGACTGGCGGCTGATGGACCGCGTGCACTACCCGCGGGTCGCACGGATGCTCAAGGTCGCGGTGGCACCGGACTCGGTCGTGCGGTCGCCGCAGTACCTGGCGCCGCGGCAGTTCGCCAAACGTGTTCGCGCCGTGGGACTCCCACTACAGAAGATTCCGATGCCCATCGACTGGGGATATGCCGAGGCGGAGCTCCGCGGCGAGATGAAACCGGCCTACACCAACGGTGACGGTGCCATCGGCGTCAACAACGGTGGCAAACACAGTGTGGACGTCACCTACATCCGGCAGGCCGAGGGCACCGGACTCGTGGCGGTGCGGACACTGCACACCGTCCGCCAGGTCACCCGACGCAGGGATGGCAGATGGTCGCTCGACGTCGAGCGGACCGACGAGACCGGAAAGGTACTGGAACACAAGGAGATCGTCACCAAGACCCTCATCATGGCCGCGGGTAGCGTCAACACCACCAAGCTGCTCGTGCGCGCCCGCGAGGCCGGGACGATCACCGACCTCCCCGACGGCCTCGGCCACGGCTGGGGCACCAACGCCGACCGCATCTACACCTGGACCAGTCCGAGCATCGATCTCGGTACGGTGCAAGGAGGTCCGGTGGTGTACGGCAGTCTCAACTGGGCCAACCCAAAGCGTGCGTTCACCGTCATCCAGGCGTCGCTGCCGCCCATGCCGGTCTACGCGGGCACGACGATGATGGTCGGGTACGGCGTCAGCTCGGGACGCGGCGTCATCGCCTACGACTCCGCGGCCGGCGATGCGATCATCAAGTGGCCGCACGAGGGTGACTCGGAGATCCAGACCAAACACATCGACGGCGCCGTGCGCAAGATCGCCGGACCCGACGCGATCCTGACCGACACCAATGCCTTCTTCCCGTCGACCTGGCACGCGCTCGGCGGGGCCAACATGGGCACGGTCTGCGACCTCGAGGGACGCGTCAAGGGGCAGCCGGGTCTCTACGTTCTCGACGGTGCGCTCATGCCAGGCAACGCCGCGGCCTGCAACCCGTCGATGACCATCGCCGCCGTGGCCGAGCGCGCACTCGACCACATCGTCGCCAAGGACGTGGGCACCCTCATCTGATCCGGGAGCGAGGGGTGGCTCGCTTCGCTCGCACCTCAGGGAGCGAGGGGGGTGATCGGGGCGAGCCACATGCCGGTCAGCGCGTCGACGACGATCTCGCACTGATGCTGCCAGGACGTCACCGGGTGATCACCGCTCTCGGCAGCGCGTTCGATGTCGGCCAGCGTGTTCACGATGATGTGACGCGTCATGTTGTTGCGGATCTCGAGGACGTCGCCGGGGAATTCCGGCAGCGCGCCGTAGAAACCCTCGAGAATCGCCAGCAGTGGTTTCGACTCGCCCATCTGCTCGTACAGCAGGATGGTGGTGGCCGGATCGCTCGAGACATTTGCGAAGAACCGGGCGAAGTAGGTCGGTGCGCCGAGCTTGCCCAGGTACTCGATCTCCGGACGCACCAGACACCGGATCCAGTCACGGACCTGCGGGTTCTGCCCGACCTCGTCGACGGCCTTCTGACGCAACCGGTCGATGGGGATGTTGTGTGTGGTGAGCGTGGCCCGGATCAGGTCGTCCTTGGAACCGAAGTGGTGACCGACCGCGTAGTTGTTGCCCTGACCGGCGGCTTTGCTGATCTGCCTGCTGGAGACCGCGGCCACCCCGTGCAGGGCGATCAGCTCCTCCGCCGCGCTGATCAGCGCCTGACGGGTACGGGCAGACTGCTCCGTCTTCCCCTCGGTCATGGATAAATCATGCCCTACCCCCGCCGGCGTCCGGTGCCGGGTTTGGGACCTGTTCCCGGCGACACCAGGCCGGGTTTGCGTGGGAGCGACTGCCCGGCCATAAGGTGGATCGACTGTACTCGAGTGAATCCGGTTTGCGTCCAGCCATGGCGTGGCCGTTCACAACCTGTGTGAGGGGACCTGATGGCGACAGCGCCCACGGCCACGGCCACGGCAAGTCTGCGAGAACTGACGCTGCGAGGGGTCATCCTCGGCGGGGTCATCACCCTCGTCTTCACCGCGGCCAACGTCTATCTCGGCCTCAAGGTCGGGCTCACCTTCGCCACCGCCATCCCGGCGGCCGTCATCTCGATGAGCATCCTGCGGTACTTCGCCAATCACTCGGTGGTGGAGAACAACATCGTCCAGACGATCGCGTCCGCGGCCGGCACGTTGTCGGCCATCATCTTCGTGATCCCCGGCCTGGTGATGATCGGCTGGTGGACGGGGTTCCCGTACTGGATCACGGTCGCCGTGTGCGCGATCGGCGGCATCCTCGGCGTCATGTACTCGATCCCGCTGCGCCGCGCGCTGGTCACGGGATCGGACCTGCCATACCCGGAGGGCGTTGCGGCAGCCGAGGTCCTGAAGGTCGGCGACTCGGCCGGCGGTGCCACGGAGAACAAGGCCGGTCTGCGCACGATCGTGATCGGCTCGATCGCGTCGGCGGGTTTCGCTCTCCTGGCCAAGCTGAAGGTCCTGAGCGACTCGATCTCCGCGACGATCAAGGTCGGCGCGGGAGGAACACTGTTCAGCGCCGGCCTGTCGATGTCGCTGATCGGCATCGGGCACCTCGTCGGCGTCACCGTCGGCGTCGCGATGCTCGTCGGCCTGCTGATCTCCTATGCCGTGCTGCTGCCCATCGAAAGCCAGAACCAGGGTGAGGCCGGCGAGTCACTCGGCGACATCGTCTCCGGCGTCTTCGCGAACGATGTCCGCCTCATCGGCGCGGGCGCCATCGCGATCGCTGCGATCTGGACCCTCATCAAGGTGATGGGGCCCATCGCGCGGGGGATCAAGGGGTCGCTCGCCTCGTCGCGTTCACGTCGCGAGGGCGTGACCGTGGACATCACCGAACGCGACATCCCGTTCAACATCGTCGGCGGCAGCATCCTCGTGCTGCTGATCCCCATCGGCCTGCTCCTGTGGGACTTCGTGCACGACACTGCCCTCGAGGGCAGCGCCGCCGGGATCATCGCGGTGAGCATCGTCTTCGTGTTCGTCATCGGTCTGGCGGTGGCGGCGGTCTGCGGCTACATGGCCGGTCTCATCGGCTCGTCGAACTCCCCGATCTCCGGCGTCGGCATCCTGGTGGTCCTGATCGCCGCGATCCTCGTCAAGGCGACGTTCGGGACCGCCGACTCCTCCCAGACAGACGCGCTGATCGCCTACACGCTGTTCACCGCCGCGGTCGTCTTCGGCGTCGCGACGATCTCCAATGACAACCTGCAGGACCTCAAGACCGGTCAACTGGTCGGTGCGACACCGTGGAAACAGCAAGTGGCGCTGGTGATCGGCGTGCTCTTCGGGTCCGCGATCATCCCGCCGATCCTCGGACTGATGTACGACGTCTTCGGCTTCGTGGGTGCTCCGGGAGCGGGAGAGGACGCACTGGCCGCACCGCAGGCCGGCCTGTTGTCGACGCTCGCGAAGGGCGTGCTGGGTGCCGACCTCAACTGGGGTCTGATCGGCATCGGTGCACTCATCGGCGCGGTCGTCATCCTCATCGACGAACTGCTCGGCCGCGCGGGGAGGTTCCGGCTCCCGCCGCTGGCGGTCGGCATGGGCATGTACCTGCCGATGTCGGTCACCCTCATCATCCCGGTGGGCGCCTTCCTCGGTCACTTCTACAACCGCTGGGCCGAACGAAGCGGCGGCGCAGTCGAACACAAGAAGCGTATGGGTGTTCTGCTCGCGACCGGCCTGATCGTCGGTGAGGCCCTGTTCGGTGTGGTCTTCGCGGGCATCGTCGCCGCCACCGGCGACGACTCGGTCCTCGCCATCGTCGGCGACGGCTTCGACACCTGGGCTCAGATCCTCGGCGTGATCGTGTTCGCCGGCGTGGTCGCCTTGCTCTACGACCGCATCGCCAAGCTCGCCACCGCCAGCGGCGTCGTACCGAGCAAGGCCGACACGGCCGGCGTCGACGACACCGTCAGGTCCGACCCCCACAGCTGAGGACCTGACGGTCGGCCTCGGCGGTGGCGACGACCGCGGCGAGACAGCCGAATATCGTGTGCTGTGCAGTCGGTTTCCGCCGGAGAACCAGGGAGACACCATGGCAGACGAGCAGCGTCTGAGCAGGGCCATCGAGGACTACATCGCGGGGGCCGAACACTTCCTCCTGCTGGTCTCCGCGGTGAGCCCTGAGCAGTGGGACCGGCCCGGCCTCGGGGAATGGTCGGTTCGTTCGCTGATCGGACACACGAGTCGCTCGCTGACGACGGTCGCCGACTATCTCGCCCAACCCGAGCCGGACACCGTCGAGATCGATTCGGTGGCAGGGTATTACGCCCGCATCCAGGGACTGGCCTCCTCGCCCGAGGTGACGTCCCGCGGCGTGGCCGCCGGAGTCGATCTCGGCGACGACCCGCTGCGGGCCGCGGTCGAACGCCGGGACCGTGCGGTCGCGGCGATCACCGGCGTCGCCGACCGACCGGTCGCCACCCCATGGGGTGGAATCCTGCTGTCCCACTACCTGCCGACGAGAACCTTCGAGCTGGCCGTCCACGGTCTCGACATCGCACGCGCGATCGGATCGGCGCCGACGCTGCCGCAGTCGGTGCTGGCCTCGGCACTGGCGACGGCCGTCGGGGCGGCCGAGCTGACCGGGCAGGGCGAGCAGGCGTTGCTGATCCTCACCGGACGCGGCCAGGGCCCCATCTCGGTCGTGTGACCGTCGGTCAGCTCGGCACCCGGCTGTGGGCGAACTCGGCGACGATCGCCGCGTTGAACGCCGGCAGGTCGGCGGGCTTACGGCTGGTGATCAGCACGTTGTCGCCGCTTCGGCAGGTGACGACCTCTTCGTCGACCCAGTTGCCGCCGGCGTTGACGACGTCGGTCCGGATACTGGGGAACGATGTCAGCGTTCGTCCGCGCACGACGTCGGCCTCGATGAGCGTCCACGGCGCGTGACAGATCGCGGCGACGGGTTTGCCCGCCTCGAAGAAGCCGCGCACGAAGCGCACGGCCGGTGCCGAGGCACGCAGGAAGTCGGGATTGGCGACGCCGCCCGGTAGGACCAGGGCGTCGAAATCGGCGATGCGGGTGTCTTCGAGGGTCACGTCGACGGGGAAGGTGTCCGCCTTGTCGAGGTGGTCGAAGGCCTGGATGGTGCCGGAGTCGGTGGACACCAGTACCGGCTTCCCGCCGCAGGCCTCGATCGACTTCCACGGTTCGGTGAGTTCGACCTGTTCGGCGCCCTCGGTGGCCACCAGGAATGCGACGGTGACGTTGTTGAGTTCTTCGGCCATGATGTCTCCTCCTCGTACGCGCGGACGGTCGGGGGATGGGACCGCCCTGCGGGCTGATCGATTCGACCGCGTCTTGATCGCCTGGCATCGGCCGTAGCCGCGATGCCTCGATCCGGACATACCCACCTGCGCTCGGCCCCAACCACGACCCGAGCCGGCGCACCGTGTTGAATGACCAGCGATCACGCGCCCGCGGGTGCGTGAGGAGTCTGCGAACGAGTTGCACGGGGAGGACTGTCATGGGTGGTCTCGACGGCGTCGCCACACTGCTTCACCTGGCACGCGGTGGGGAGATCGGTGAGTCCGGAAAGTCGCCGCACACCGTCGTCGTCGACGCACCACATCGTCAGCTGCGGCGCTACGGCACCGTCGAGCAGCTGACGTCGTCCCGCGAGTCGGCGCAGCGGCCGGTATTGCTCGTCCCGCCGCTCGCGGTCTCGACAGACTGCTACGACCTCACTCCGGGATTGAGCCTGGTGGAGTTCCTGCTGTCGACCGGCCGGGTGCCGTATGTGCTCGATTTCGGGGAGATGACCCGCGAGGACCGGCACCTGGGGTTCGCCGACTTCTTCGCCGACATCGTTCCCGGCGCGATCGCCGCAACCCTTGCGGACTTCGACGCCGGCCCGTCGACCGGCGAGGGGATCGACCTGCTCAGCTGGAGCCTGGGCGGCACCATCTCGTTCCTCACCGTCGCCGCGGATCCGGGTCTGCCGGTGCGGTCGATCACCGCGGTCGGAACCCCACTCGATTATGACCGCGTCCCGCCGTACCCCCTGGTGAAGGCGCTGATGCGGCCCATCGGTACCAAGCCGGTGTCACTTGCGCTGCGCGTCCTGGGAGGTATCCCCGCATTCTTCGTGCGGACCGCCTACCGGGGTACCGCCTGGCAGCGGGAACTCAAGAAGCCCGGCTACATCATCCGCAACGCCGACGACACCGAGGCGCTGACGCGGATGAAGGCCATCGACCGCTTCCAGGAGACGATGCCCGGCTACCCGGGCAAAGCGTCCGAGCAGATGTGGGAGAACTTCATCATGCGCGGTGAACTGGCCCGCGGCGTCCTGCGATTCGACGACGTGACCGTCGACCTCTCGAAGGTCGCGGTATCGGTACAGCTGTTCGGCAGCCACCGGGACGCCATCGTCAGCTGGGCGGCGGCCCACCACGGCGTCGACCTGTTCACCGGATCGCCGCGAGTGGAGTTCACGACCGTCGAGACCAGCCACCTCGGACTCATCGCGGGGTCGGCAGCCGTGGAACAGACCTGGCCGCGGATCGACGAGTTCCTCGCCGGTCTGGACTGACCCTTCGATACGCTCGCGAGCTCGCTACTCAGGGGGCGTGCGGTGCGCACAAGCCTTGCAGGGACTACGGGGCGACGGTCAGCCAGTCGGCGAAGCCCGACGGGTCGTGTCGGCCGAGCGCACCGTGCTCGAACAGGCCCCAGCCGGTGCGGGTGGTGCCGTCGCCTTCCCGGCAGACCGCCCGTCCGACATGGTCGATCACTCCGAACGGTATTCGCCCGACGACCTCCGGGCTGGTCATGTCGTAGGTGAGTCGCTCGGTGAAATCCTCACCGCGCCACACGCCGTGGGACCAGTCCGGGTCGCCGCCGTACCCGCCGCCGACGTGGATCGGGACGGGAAGCAGTGACTCCACCTCGAATGTCACTGCCGAACCGTCCGATGCGGTGGCGGAAATGGTTGCGCCGGTGGGTATCCGGGTCCCGGACGCATAGTGCACGGAGATCCGCGGCCATCCGAGCTGTTCGACGCGGCCGTCCTTCCACACGCGGGAACAGTCGTTGAGGGTGCGGAATCCGCTCGGGTCCTCCTGGACGATGAGGACGAGCTGGAAGTCGTCGAAGGCCATCGGCACGTAGAGCCACCACATGCCCTCGAACGGCGGATCGGCCGGTCTCCCTGCGGGTTCCGGCTCGCCCACCGGCCGGATGCCCCAGGACCGGTCCCGGGTTCCGATCCAGGCGGTCGGGTCGACCGCGATCTGTTCGCCGTCGATCGTGATGGACCCTCGCCAGGTACCGACCTGCGCGAAGCGTTGCGCATCGAGCGTGACCTTGGTGCCCTGACGCATGACATGAGGTTGTTCCAGGAGTGGATCGAACAGACCCTCCCAGCGCAGGTCGACGGCGACGCCCTCGGTCTCCTCGAGCGTGAGATGCAGTGTGCGCAGCGGTTCGTCGACGGCGAGCCGATAACCGCCCACGTGCTGGTCCAGACGCGCGTCGTCGATGGCGTCGGACAGGTGGACCGCGGTCTGGGTGTCCGGGCCGTCGGCCGCCCGGCGCCGGATCAGGACGAAGGCGTCCTTGACCCCGAGATTGGGGTAATAGCCGATGCCGGTGATGAGGAAGATGTCGCCGCTGCGGTCGTGGGCGTTGAGGTAGGCACGATCGTAGAAGTTGCGGTCGGAGTTCGCGGGCCAGGCGATCGGTTGCGGCAGTTGATGAATCGGGAACTCGTCGAGCGGTCCGAGACCGGACATGTGGTCAGCCTTCCTCGAGGAGACGTTCGAGCAACGGACGGTGGTAGAAGAGCGTGCCGTCGATGTCATCGGGACGTTCGAGCTCGCCGAAGTGCACGCGTCGCGCGCCTGTCCGCATGAAGACGCAGCACCATTGCACCGCGGCGTAGACGTAGAACCAGCGCAGGTCGCCCAGTTCGGCCCCGGTCCGCTCCCGGTACGTCGCGCGGACGTCCTCCTCGCGGAGGAGGTCGGGAAGGCCGGGCAGGCCGGCCATCGTCGCGAGCTCCTGGAAGACGCCGTGCGCGAAGATCACCCAGGCGACATCGAGTTCACGCGGCCCGATCCGTGCCATCTCCCAGTCGAGGACGGCGGTCGGCGTGAAGTCGACGAACATCATGTTGCCCAACCGGGAATCGCCCCACGACAGCACGGGGTCGGCGGACGCGGCCTCGTCGGGGAAGTTCGCGGTGAGCCAGGTCAGTGCGCGCTCGACGAGAGGCGAGCGGCCGATTCCCTCGGCGGACAGGTCGTACCAGTCCTGCAGCCACGCGAGCAACCGCGACAGGATGGAGTCCCCGGCGGGCAGGTCGTCGAGGAGGAACCCGAAGTTCTCCGTCGCGTCGGGGATGGAGTGCAGGTCGGCGATGACGTGGATCGCGGAGTCCTGCGCACGACGCCGGTCGGTGGCGTCGGCATCGGCAAACCAGTTGTCGCCGAATGTGTACGGCATGACGTCGGGCGGCACGTCGCCCTCCATGCGGTCCATGAGGAAGAACGGCGCACCGAGCAGCGATCCGGTCGGTTCGAGGTGGTGAACCCGCGGGACCGGCACGTCGGTCAGTTCGGCGACACGGCGCATGGTCTCGAACTGGTGGTCCATCCGGTACGTGCGGAACACCGGGATGTCGGCGGCGGAAGGCGCCATCCGCATCACCCAGTGCAGGGTTTCGGTCCCCGGCCAGGTCGCAGTGACCGAGATGGTCTCCGACGACATGCCGTTGGTGTCGCCACCCGCGCTCACCGTCACCTCGGGGGCCGAGTCCGGTGTGTCGGGTTGTTCGGCGAGCCAGGACGCGAGGATGTCCGGGACCGAGGTGGTGTCCCTGCTGGAGCGTTGTAGATGGTCGATGTGTTCGACCGCCGGTTCGGTGGCCACGGGCGCACCCCCAATATTCGCTACGGTGAGTAGCGTAATGACAGCAGACGGGTCGCGGAGCGCGCAGGGACTTCGGCAAAATCGCGACTGCTACGAGAGTTGGTCTCATGGACGCTGGACCCGACGGCGCTGATCTCGCCGGCACCGGTCTCGACGGCACCGGACTGATCGAGACCGTCGCCGGGCGTCCCCGTGACGCGCGGATCGACTCCGCCGTGCTCGACGCCGCAGCCGAACTCGTCGTCGAGGTGGGGTACCGCCGCCTGACGATGGCCGCGATCGCCGACCGGGCCGCCACCACCAAGACCGCGCTGTACCGGCGATGGTCGGGTAAGGCCGAACTCGTCCACGACGTCGTGTTCGCGCAGATGACGCGTCTACCGCCGTCGAGTGGCGAGATGGAGTCCGACCTGCGGTCCATGGTCGACGCGGCCCGGGACCTGTTCGCCAGACCGGTGACTCGGGTCGCGCTGCCCGGTCTGATCGCCGACATGTCCGCCGATCCGGCCCTGGCCGCCCGCGTCCACGCCGGTTTCGCCGAGGTGTTCGGTGGGGTACGCGAACGGCTGGTGGTGGCGGTCGAGCGGGGCGAGGTGCACCCCGACGTCGACCCGGACCGTCTCATCGAGGTCGTCGGCGGATCGGCGATGCTGCACATCCTGCTGCTCCGGGACCAGGAGTTCGACGATGCCTGGGCCGAGCGGCTGGTGGCCATCGTCCTGCACGGCGTGATGCGCTGACGCCGGCGAACACCGCCGACGTGCCGAATCAGCCGACGTCGGCACATACACTCTCAGAATGGCTACCCAAGACTCCGCCGACCCCCGCACGACGGACGAGATCGTCGAGAAGATCCTGTCCACCTACGACACCATCACCGTGGTGGGTGCCAGCGCCAACACGGCCAAGGCCGCCAACGAGGTGCCCGCGCACATGAAACACCTCGGCTGGCGGATCATCCCGGTCAACCCCACCGCCGACGAGATCGTCGGTGAGAAGGTGTTCCGGTCGCTCTCGGAGATCCCCGACCAGGTCGGCCTCGTCGATGTGTTCCGTCCCGGTCCGGAGTGCGCCGACGTCGCGCGTGCCGCGGTCGAGGCAGGCGCGACGGCGCTGTGGCTGCAGCTCGGAATCCGTTCGGAGGAGGCACGGAAGATCGCCGAGGACGCGGGACTGCTCTACGTCGAGGACCGCTGCCTGATCATCGAGCAGCGGCGCACCGGCATCGTGCCGGCATGACGAGAGAGTGACCGACGGTGGAATTACTCGATGACCTGACGCATCAACGACTTCCGCTGTTCCTCCTGTTCGCCTCGTTCACGGTGACGTTCGTCGTGACGCGGGTGATCACCCGACTGATCCGGGCGGGCAAGGGGCCTTTCAAGAACAATGTGTCCGGCGGTCTGCACGTCCACCACATGGTCCCGGGACTGATTCTGCTGCTCGTGGGAGCGTTCGTCTCCGTCGGCGTCAACGGCGTCGAGCCCGGCGCGTCCATCAGTGCCGTCCTGGTCGGTATCGGCGCGTCGCTGGTGCTCGACGAGTTCGCGCTGATCCTTCGTCTCCAGGACGTGTACTGGTCACGCGAAGGCCAACTCTCGGTGCAGGTGGTCGCCCTCACCGTCGCCGCGCTGGGAATGGTCCTTCTCGGCTTCAACCCGTTCAATGCCGAGGCGGACGTCGAGTTCGGACCCGTGGCGTTCGCGTTGACCGCGCCGATCAACATCGCCGCCGCGATCTTCTGCGTGGTCAAGGGCAAGTACTCGACGGCGATCGTCGGTGTGTTCATCCCGATCTTCGCCTGGGCCGGTGCCATCCGTCTGGCACGACCGAGATCCACCTGGGCCCGGCGCCGCTACTCGCCGGCGAAGCTGGAGAAGTCGACCGCGCGGGCGCGGCACTTCGACAAGCGTTGGGGGCGTCGAGGATTGAGTATCGGCGACTGGATCGCCGGGAAGCCGACCGACGATGCGGTGGATCCCGCGCTGCCGGAGGAGTCGGCGGACGAGGCCGGGGACGCGCTGGCGAGCTGAGCTCGGAGCGTCACTCCGGGTCGGCGAGGCGGAATTCCTCGCGTACGAGGTCGACGAACCGTCGCGTCGCGGGGGCAGGGTCGGTTCTCCAGAGAACACCGAGCCGTGCGTCGACGTCGACGCCGTCGATCGGGAGTCCGGCAACGCGTTCGTCGGCAGCCGCGATGGACGCGCTCAGGATGCCCGTTCCCATGCCGCTGCACACCAATTCGACGATCGCGTCGGGGGATGACGCCTCGATGGCCGGCCGGATGGGTCCGCCATGCGCGACCGCCGCGTCGTCGAAGACGGTTCGGATGCCTGCGCCGCGCGGCAGGCAGATGAGGGACCGGCGCCGGAGGTCGTCGAGTTGCGTGGCCTCGACCTTTCCCGATGTGTCGGCCGGGACAACGGCGACGACGGGTTCGGAGATGACCGTGAGTGATTCGATGCCGCGCGGCAACTCGTCGCCGTAGCCGGCGAGCACCACGTTGAGACTGCCGTCGGCCACCGATGCGATGAGCCGGTCCGACGGCGACTCACGCAGGCTCAAGGCGACTTTCGGGTGGGCGGAACCGAACGCGCCCAGCGCGGTGAACAGCGGTGCGACGGTACAGCCCTCGACCATGCCCACCGCCAGGCTTCCGCGCAGCAGGCCGCGGACCTCCGACACCGCATCAATCACGCCCGCGGCGGCTGCCAGCGCCGGGCGCGCCGCGGGGAGTGCTGCCCGCCCGGCGTCGGTGAGGCGGACAGACCTGCCCGACCGGTCGAAGAGCGCCGATCCGAGTTCGCGTTCGAGGCTGCGGATCTGTGCGCTGATGTTGGGCTGCGTGGTGTGCACCCGCTGCGCCGCGGCGGTGAAGCTCTCCTCGTCGGCCACTGCCACGAAGTACTCGAGCTGCCGCATCTCCATAACTTTCGATGATAGCGACCATCAGGACAATCACTTGGACTTATTTTGGCTGGCAACGCACCGTGAAGAGGTCCCTGTGACTCCGCCCGAGAGGAATCGTTGTGACCGCCTACGAGACCGCCCGAACTCCCGAAGACCTCACCAGGTTGTTCGTCGAGTACTCCAACGCCGGCGACGCGGACGCGGTCGCCTCGCTCTACCACGAGGACGCCGTCATGGCGTTTCCGCCGGGGCGGGTGACCAGGGGTCGCGCGGCCATCCGCGACCTCTGGGCGTCGGTCCTCGAACACCGTCCGACCTTCGTCCCGGAGTCGCCGCTGCCGACGCTCGCCTTCGGTGACGACCTGGCCTTGACCTCGACACCGCCGCGCAACGGAGCGGGGGCCCGTGCGCAGGTCGTCACCCGTCGTCCCGACGGCTCCTGGGTCCGCATCATCGATCAGCCGGAGTTCCAGACCCCCACAACCGGAGAGCGCGCCTGACACGGGAGTTTTCTGACAGCGGATTCAGCTTCCGTGCTAGCTTCGCTGTGTCGGGGATTACACCGGTGATGGCGTCGGTCACCGGGTGAGGCGCGAAGGGACGGATCTGCGTGGGAGTGCCTGAGGCCCGGGATGTGGCCACCCGAGTCGCCGAGCGGCTCAGCGCGACACGAGGTACTCCGGTGACGGTCGATTCTGCCCGGCGACTACCCGCAGGTGCGAGCCGCGCGACCTACGCCGCGACCCTCGTCGACAGCGAGGGCAGACCCGAAGCGATCATCATCCGCGCCGTACCGGCGGCGCAGGACGACGGCGGACTCGGGGCGGAGGCGGAGGTCCTGCGGGCCGCCGCCGACGCCGGGGTTCCGGTGCCGGCGATCCTCGATGCCGGCCTCGGCGAGGACAGCGTTCTCGGGTTTCCCTACCTCACAATGAATTTCATCGGTGGCGAATCGATCCCGCGTCGGATACTCCGCGACGACACCTATGCTGCTGCGCGTGACCGGTTCGTCCAACAGTGCGGCGGGATTCTGGCGCGGGTGCATCAGATCGATGCCGCTGCGACGCCGGGTCTCGAAGAACTCGTCGATCCGGTCGATGCGTTGCGCGCACTGTTCCCGCGCGAGTTCGACGCGATGCCGGCCGGGCTCCTCCTCGCGACCCAGTGGCTCGTGGCCAATCCACCGCCGTCGTCTCCCGGTTCCGGTGTCGTCCACGGTGACTTCCGGCTCGGCAACCTCCTCGTCGACGCCGATGGCGTTGCCGCGGTGCTTGATTGGGAACTGGTCCACATCGGTGACCCGGTCGAGGACCTGGGTTGGCTGTGCGCCAAGGCCTGGCGGTTCGGTGGCTCCACCCCGGTGGCCGGGATGGGCGAGCGCGCTGGGCTGCTCGACGCCTACGCCGAGGTGGCCGGGTGGCGACCCGCCGAAGAGGCGTTGCGCTGGTGGGAGCTGTACGCCACGGTGAAGTGGGGCCTGATCTGCGCGTTCCAGGCCAACCGGCACCTCGACGGCATCGAACGGTCCGTCGAGCTCGCCGCGATCGGACGGCGAAGTGCCGAACAGGAATTCGACGCCCTGCTCGATCTCGGAATCGTGTCGCCCGAGGTGGTGCCGGACCCGTTGAGCGTCGAAACCTCCGGCCCCGACGAGGAGCCGCACGGCTCGCCGTCGTCGCTCGAGTTGCTCGAAGCGCTCGGTGGATTCCTCCGCTCCGATGCCGTGACGTCCGAGATGTCACCGCAGGTCAAGTTCCACACGCGGGTCGCCGGCAACGTCGTGGATGTCGTCCGACGCCAGGTCCTGCTCGGGCCCATCCACGCCGCGGAGAGCGCGCAACGATTGGCCGCCCTGGGCGTCACCGATCAGCGAGCACTGTGCGACGCCCTGCGATCCGGCGAACTCGACGGCACCGACGAGAAGGTGCGTGCCGCGGTCGCGGCCGACGTGCGGGCGCGGTTGGTGGTCGCCAATCCGAAGTACTTCGCGGTCCCGCACCCGTGACATGACCACACGACAGCCGATCACCAACGAGAAGGATTCACCGTGGATTTCGCACTGCCCGAGTCGCTGAGCGACTACCTGGATGAACTCGACGCCTTCATCGAGGCGGAGATCAAGCCTCTCGAGCAGGCCGACGACAACATCCGGTTCTTCGACCACCGGCGTGAGGACTCGCGCACGGACTGGGAACGCGGTGGGTTGCCGAACGCCGAGTGGGAAGCGCTGCTTGGCGAGGCACGGCGGCGGGCCGACGCCGCGGGACACTTCCGGTATCCGTTCCCCGAGGAGTTCGGCGGGCGCGACGGATCGAATCTCGCCATGGCGATCATCCGCGAGCATCTCGCGTCGAAAGGGCTGGGCCTGCACTGCGATCTGCAGAACGAACATGCCATCGTCGGCAACAATATCGGGCTCCTGCTGATGCTGGAGTACGGCACCCCCGAGCAGCAGGAGGAGTGGGTCGAGGGTCTGGCGGCCGGCACCAAGTTCTTCGCGTTCGGGATCACCGAACCGGAGCACGGCTCCGATGCGACGTACATGGAGACGACCGCTGTCCGCGACGGTGACGACTGGATCATCAACGGCGAGAAGACCTGGAACACCGGAATACACGCCGCCCACCGCGACATCGTCTTTGCCCGTACGAGTGGAGAACCCGGTGACGCACGCGGTATCACCGCGTTCCTCGTCGACCCGCAGGCGCCCGGCTTCCGCGTCGAGGAGTACCTCTGGACGTTCAACATGCCCACCGATCACGCCCACATCTCCCTGCGCGACGTGCGAGTCCCGAACTCGGCCGTGTTCGGGGCGGAGGGTGCCGGCCTGCAGGTGGTGCAGCACTTCTTCAACGAGAACCGGATTCGGCAGGCGGCGTCGAGTCTCGGTGCCGCGCAGTACTGCGTGAACCGGGCGGTCGAGTACGCCAACGAGAGGGCTCCGTTCGGTAAGAAGCTCTCGACCAACCAGGCGATCCAGTTCCCGCTCGTCGATCTGCACACTCGGTGTGCGATGGTGCGTGCGCTCATCCGGGAGACGGCCTGGAAGATGGACACCCACGGCAACTTCGCCGCCTCGGCCGAGGTCTCGATGTGCAACTACCAGGCCAACCGGCTGTGTTGCGACGCCGCCGACCAGGCGATGCAGGTGTTCGGCGGACGCGGGTACTCGCGGCATGAACCGTTCGAGCACATCTACCGTCACCACCGGCGCTATCGCATCACCGAGGGCGCCGACGAGATCCAGATGCGGCGCGTCGCCGGATACCTGTTCGGTTTCATGTCCGGCAAGGCTCCCAAGGGTGTGCGCACGTCCTGAGTAGGCTGGGCCGTATGCCAGATCATGTGCGAACCGTGTCGGACGAGGTGAGCCGGCCATGATCGCAGTCATCGTCATCGTCGTGACCGTGGTGGTTGCGCTGTTCATCCTCGGTGGGGCCGCGTGGTTCGCCTACGACTCCGACAAACGGGTGCGCCGGTTTGCCCGGTCCACCGATCTCATCCCCGGCCGGCCGGGCCGCGCACCGGAGAGCTGGACCACCGACAACACCCTAGAGGCGTTGCTGCACCGGCGTATCCGCTACGCGATCGCCGACGTGCACGCCAATCCCGCCATTCCGCACGACGATGAACTCGTGTCGGCGCGGGACCGGCTGGACGACGCGGTCTTCGAACTCGACGATCGCCTCATCGCGGCCGCCGACACCGGCGGCGACGCAGCCGTCGAGATCCTCGACAGTGCCGAATCGGCGGTCAAGGCCCTCGAAGAGCTACCGAAGAAGCTGTGGGAGGCGCCGAAGTCGGATCAACTCGCCGACCTGGATCGCGTGACGCGGGTCCTGTCGCGCGGCTGACGCTCAGATGACCACCGGACGCGGAGGCGGCTCCGGATCGGGCGGTCCTGGTTGGGGATCGGGCGGCGGCGTGGGCGTCGGGAAAGGCGGTTCCGGCGGAGGCTCGGGGATCGGCTCCGGCACCGGAACCGGGTCCGGAGGCGGCGGGGGCTGAGGTACCGGCTGATTCCCACGCGTGGGGTCCGTTACTGTCGGGTCCGATTCCGGGCGGTCCATGGGGACTCCTCTCGACGTACGCGTCCGGTGTCCTTGTTCCGACGCTACGCCCGCACCTGCGGTCCGGCCACCGGGCTGCTCAAGCCTCGGTGAGATCCAGCAGCTTTCGGACCGTACGCAGGTTGCGGCCGGTTCCCTGCACACCCAGACCCCGGGCGATCGCGGGCGCGGTGAGCTTCGATCGGCCCGCACCCTCGGCGTATCGGATGTGGAGATCGGAGCCGATCACCTGCCGGACATCGCCGCCGAACTCCTTCTCTTCGAACGCCGCCACCTTGTCGGCGTCCGGTCGGGCGACGAGAAAGTAGATGTAGGAGTATTTGTCGTCGACGATCTCGAACGGGTGCGCGTCGAGCGCGGCACTCACTTCGGCGGGGGTGCGGCTGATGACCTCGCGGAAGAAGCCGTAGCGCTCTTCGATCACGGCCTCGAGCGCACGGTCGAACTCGGTGGGATCACCTGGTGGTGAACAGAGGAGATTGCCCGACGCGATGTACGTCGAGACGTCCGTGGCCCCGAGTTCGGTTGCGATCTCCCGCAGTTCGGCCATCGGCAGCATGGCGCCGCCGACGTTGACCGCTCGGATGAGAACGATGCGCGTCGTCTCTGATTCACTCACCGGTCCATGATGGCAGCGGTCTCACAACTTGGACAGGTCGGTGCGCGCCAGCATCACGTTGTAGTCGTCCCAGCGGGACACCACGAAGTACAGATTCTTGCCGCTCGAGCGGGGGTGGATGTACGGCGTGTACAGACCGCTCGAGTGCGCGCTGGGGATCAGGACGCGCTCGCCGCTCCACGGGCCGACCGGGGTGGGGGACGTGCGCATCATGATCGTGCCGGCACGTTCGGTGAGCATCACGAACTTCTTCAGGTAAGCGTTGTACGCCACCGACATCTCGCTGACCGGCAACCCGACGATCGGGGCGGCGTCGGCCGGATTCGGCGACCATCCATCACCGCCCCGGAAGTACTGGTAGCGGCTGAGATCCAGGATGTCGCCGGGCCGGAAGCGGGCCACGAACGCCGATCCGTGCCGACCGTTCGGCGTGCCGTACTGATAGATGTACTCCCCGCTGCGCAGAAACGCGCCCATCTGGAACCGGCTGTGACCGCGCGCGATCTGCGGAACGCCGGGCACGGTGAGGTCGAGGTTCACGCGGATCGTGTTGTTGTCGACGGTCCAGGTCTGACCGTTGTTGCGCGACACCGCGATCGCCGAGTAGTTGGTGCTCCAGCGTCCCGGCCCCAGCCACTTGTGGATCGACATGAAGCTCAGGAACTGGATGCCGTTGACCGAGATGCCGCCGGTCGGGATGCGTCCCACCTCGATGTTGCGGACGCCGACCGCGTTGAACATCGGTTGCGAATACGTGGGATGCGCGGGTGTCACCGATGCGCCGGAACGGACGGCTCCGGGTATCGCGGTCGGGAAGCGGATGGCCTTGTCGAGATTCGAGCTCGCATCGCTGCGGAGCATCGTGTTGTGCCGCCAGACCATCTGACCGGCGCATCTGCCCCAGGTGTCGCCGAAGGCCATGAGGATCTGGCCGGAGCCGTTCTCCCAGGGGACGCCGACATCGGTGGCCGTGATCCCGAAGCGGGTGTCCGTGCGTTCGGGGCTCCGTGGACCGGTGACCCAGGAGACGGCGGTCGTCGCGCCCCTGAGCCTCGGCAATGGTCCCTGCGGTTTCTTGCCGCCGGCGCGGTAGCTGCCGAAATCGACACTGCCCCAGCCGAGGTCGCTGGACCCGGTGCTGCCCGTGCTGCCGACGTCGCCGCCGGTGATTCCGGTGACGTTGCAGACCGCCGCGCCGGCCGGTGGAGCCGCCGAGAGAAGGCCCGCGGCGAGTCCGATGGTGAGGCCACCGATCACCAGAGTGCGGCGCGCAGGCGAGAGCGGGCGCAGGCGCTCACGGCTGCGTCGGGACATGCGTACCCCCTGTGACTACTGGTTGTTGCCAGTGTTGCAGAAGTAGCCGGTCCGACCGGTGGAGGTGGCCGAAGCTTGACCGGGATGTGACCCTTCGATTCGCCCTGCAGCCTTCCCGGCTGCGCAGGCGACAGATTCAGTGCCGGGTGGCGACCGCGAACGCGCGCCGGAACGGGAGGAGCGTGCCCCATTCGTGGCGCGGGTACGCCTCGGCGAGGCGGCGTTTGAGTTCGGTGACGAATTGTTCACGCAGGTCGGCGGGCAGGGCCTGGATGTAGGGCCGGATCCCGCCACCGGCGATCCAGTCGAAGACCGGATCGTCGCCGGCGAGGACGTGCAGGTAGGTGGTTTCCCAGGCGTTGACGCGGAAACCGCGATCGAAGAAGAACCTCAGGTAGTCCTCGGCGTCCAGGCGGGGGAAGGGGCGGACGTCGCTCAGCGACTCCGCGAACGGTTCGGTGGCGGCGAGCTCGGCCAGTACCGTACGGAACGGGGCGTCGTGGCCGTTGGGCACCTGGATCGCGAAGGCGCCGCCGTCGGAGAGATGGCCCAGGAGGCGGTCGATGACGCCGAACTGATCGGGGACCCACTGGAACATCGCGTTGGAGATCATCAGATCGTACGGGCGGTGCGGTGCCCACTCGACCACGTCGGCGACGTCGAAGTTCGCGCGAGGATCGAAGTTGTCGGTGATGGCGCGGTCGACCATCGCGGCGGATTCGTCGATGCCGAGGATCTCGGCAGACGGCCACTGAGCGCGCAGGTGTTTGGTCAGGTGCCCCGGACCGCACCCCAGATCGACGATCGTCGTCGGGTTGGTGGGAATCTGCGCGATCAGGTCGAGGAAGGGCCTCGCCCGGTCGTCGGCGAATTGCAGATAGCGTGCTGGATCCCAGACAGCCATGTGTCCACCCTAGGGGTCGGCGGTGGTCGTGTCAGCAAGAAGACGGCTTCGGCGCAGCATGGTTCGGGATGTGAGCGGTCTGGGGAGCCGTCACGCCGCTGACGTAGGCTACCCTGCGTGACAGATCCCGTGAACCCCGCTCTCGAGAACCCGACCGGCGCCGATGGCATGGCGGTCGTGGAGATCTCCACCGATGGCGCCTGCCTCGGCAATCCGGGCCCGGGTGGGTGGGGTGCGGTGCTCCGGTACAAGGGCAGCGAGAAGCGGATCTCCGGGTCGGAACCCGACACCACGAACAACAAGATGGAGCTCACCGCGGCGATCGAGGGTCTCGCCGCGCTGACCAGGCCGTCGAAGGTGATCATCTACACCGACTCCACCTATGTGCGGAACGGCATCATGAAGTGGGTGGCCGGCTGGCAGGCGAACGGCTGGAAGACCAGGGACAAGAAGCCGGTGAAGAACTCCGACCTGTGGCGCCGCCTCATCGAGGAGGAGGAGCGTCACGAGGTGGAGTGGCGATGGGTGAAGGGCCACGCAGGTGACCACTTCAACGAGATCGCCGACGAACTCGCCACCAACGCGGCGCGGGCGGTCTCCCGATGACCGCTGGGCCGGGCGCCTCCATTCCGGTGGCGATCGAACCGAACCACGACGAGCACCTCGTCGCCGCCGTCGAGCGCGCCGGCGGCAAGATCGTCGGCCTGGACGAGGCGCGGGTGCTGGTCTGGATCGGACTGCCCGACGACTTCCCCGAGCTGTCGGATGCCGTCGAATGGGTGGCGCTGAAGTCGGCGGGCATCGAGGACTTCTTCGACGCCGGGATCGTCGACGACCGTCGGGTCTGGACCAACGCCTCGGGCTTCTACGCAGAGAACGTCGCCGAGCATGCGCTGGCGCTGCTCCTCGCCGGGCTGCGCCAGATCAACACCGCCGTCATCCGGCACTGGGACAAGGAACGGATCGACACGTCGGTGCGGTCGCTGCACGGCTCGACGGTCGCCATCGTCGGAGCGGGCGGCATCGGTGCATCCCTGGGGCCGCGGCTGCAGGCGTGCGGTGCGCGCGTGATCGCGGTGAACCGGTCGGGCCGCGACGTGCCGGGGGCTGATGAGGTACGACGCTCCACCGACCTCGACGCGGTGTGGGCCTCGACCGACCACGTGGTGCTGGCCGCGCCGGCAACCGCGGAGACGCGGCATATGATCGACGCCGAAAGCCTTGCGGCACTTCCGGATCACGCATGGATCGTCAACATCGCACGGGGTCCTCTGGTTGACGAGGAGGCGTTGTACGACGCACTCGTCGCCGGCGAGATCGCCGGGGCGGCGCTCGACGTGACCGACCCGGAGCCGCCGGCGGCGGACCATCCGCTGTGGTCGTTGCCGAACGTCATCATCACGCCGCATGTCGCGAATCCCGCGTCCGGTCTGACTCGCGAATTCGCGCCGTGGCTGGCGAAGAATCTCCGCCGGTTCGCGGCGGGCGACGAGCTGATCTCCGTAATCACCCCCGGCCGGGAGTACTGATCCGGGCGATTTTCTAGAACACGTTCTCGTTTTCTGGCGGTTCGTGGCAAGGTCGGGGAGTGATTCTCGACAGATTCCGAATCGATGACCATGTCGCCGTCGTCACCGGTGCCGGTCGCGGGCTGGGCGCGGCGATCGCCGTGGCCTTCGCGCAGGCGGGTGCCGACGTGGTGATCGCGGCACGTAGCGAATTCGACCTCGACCAGGTGGCGGGACAGATCGCCGACGCCGGGCGCCGGGCGCACGTCGTCCCGGTGGACCTCAGCAACGCCGACGCCACGGCCGCCCTCGCGCAGACCGCGGTCGACGAGTTCGGGCGGCTCGACACGGTCGTCAACAACGTGGGCGGTGCGATGCCACGCCCGCTGCTCGACACGACTCCCAAACACCTGGTCGACGCCTTCGACTTCAATGTGGCCAATGCTCACGCTCTCGTCGTGGCCGGGGCCAAGCAGATGCTCGCGACGACGGGTCACGGCTCGATCATCAACATCACCTCGGCCGTGGGCCGGGTGCCGGGCCGTGCGTACGCCGCCTATGGCACCGCGAAAGCTGCTCTCGCGCACTACACGAGGATCGCCGCGATGGACCTCAACCCGAAGATCCGGGTGAACGGTATCGCGCCCGGCGCGATCCTCACGTCGTCCCTGGAGATCGTCGCCGGCAACGACGAGATGCGTACCGCCGTCGAGAACGCCACCCCGATGCACCGGCTCGGCGAACCCGAGGACATCGCCGCCGCCGCGCTCTACCTCGCCTCCCCGGCGGGTGCGTACGTGACCGGAAAGATCCTCGAGGTCGACGGCGGGATCATCGCCCCCAACCTGGACCTGCCGATCCCGGATCTGTAGTCGGGGTTTCGACGGGGCTCAACCAGCAGTGGTACGGGCTCAACCAGCAGTCAGGGGCGGACATTCCGCGCGGCCTGCTCGACGATCGTCGCGATCCGCTTGGTCTTGGTCTCGGCTCTCTTCGCCAGGGCGATCTGGGCGAGTCCCATCTTGCGGGCACTCGGCGGGAACGCATCCCAGTTGGCTCGTGCCGTCGGGTCGGCGTCGAGGGCCGCGGCGAGTTCGGGGGACTCGATGCCCGCCTCGGCGTCGTCGAAGATCGACCACAGGCCACGGGCCTTGGCGTCGTCGACGGCCGCCTGGCCGGCCGGTTGCATGCGTCCGGACTCGACGAGATCGGCGATCCGCGCCTTGTTCGACGCCGCCCACGGGCTGTTGCGGCCGCGCCGGGTGAACCATATGCCGCGCCGCGCCTCGTCGAAGACGCGGGTGTGGCCGTCGATCCATCCCCAGCAGAGCGCTTCCCGGACCGTCTCGTCGTAGTCGAGCGGCTCGCGTCCGGAACCCTTGCGCCAAAACACCAGCCATACGCCTGACGAGGTCCGATGGTTGTCGCGCAACCACTCTCGCCAGTCATCGACGGTGTCGAGAACGAGCTGAGGCGCGCCCGGATCGGCCATGCGTTCAACTTAATCGCGGACGGTCGGTCTCGGTACAGTTGGGCTGTGACCGGCATTCTCGAGTTCGCGAGCAACAACTGGTGGCTGATCTTTCCCATCGGTGGAGTTGTCGGTGGCTGGGCCGGGTCGATCGCCAAGTACAACGAGAAGCGACGCAAGGACAAGATCGAGCTGGCCCGGATCAAAGCGGCCGCACAGACCGAGCAGCTGAAGCTGACCACGACGTCCGCCGAGCAGCTGCGCAAGACGCTGAAACAGCACGATGCGCTCAACGAGAAGTGGTTCGCCTACGAAGTCGACCTGGCCACGTTGATCGAGTACCCCCTGATGACCGACATGCGGGAGCCGCTCACCCTCGCCTTTCATCGTGCGCGAGTCCACGCGGACGACCTTCGTCCGGACCCTCCACGTCCCGGCGACACCGAGTCGACGATCGCACCGGCCGACTTCGCCGACTACCGGGAGGCGGTCGGCGACTACGCCGCGGCCTTCGACGCCGCCGAACGCGAGGCACGCCGCCGCAGACAGGTCGGCTTCTCACCGGTCGAACGCGAAGCGCTCGACCGCGCCCGCAAGCTCATCAGCGTCGCATCCGACTCAGGTGCCACCGCTGCGGAACGCCAGGCAGCCTACAAGAAGGCGCGCGCCGAACTCGACGGACTCATCGACATCCCGCCGCCGGCGGCCGAACGGC
Organism: Gordonia sp. GONU; assembly: GCF_024733855.1. Classification (NCBI taxonomy): domain Bacteria; kingdom Bacillati; phylum Actinomycetota; class Actinomycetes; order Mycobacteriales; family Gordoniaceae; genus Gordonia; species Gordonia sp. GONU. The sequence continues at coordinate 10,912 of NZ_JANRHB010000037.1, read as the reverse complement.
TCGAGCGCCAGATCGCCGGTGCGCTCGAGCGGGGTCGTGGGGACTGACGTCAGCCCGCCTCGAGCGCCCCGGTGAACTGGCTCTCGTAGAGACGGCAGTACGCACCGCGGGCGGCAAGGAGTTCCTCGTGGCTGCCCTGCTCGACGATGTGGCCGTTCTCCATCACCACGATCACGTCGGCGTCGCGTACCGTCGAGAGTCGGTGTGCGATCACGAAACTCGTGCGATCGGTACGCAGGTTGGCCATCGCCTTCTGGATGAGCAACTCGGTGCGGGTGTCGACGGAACTGGTCGCCTCGTCGAGGATGAGGATCGTGGGCTTGGCGAGGAACGCCCGGGCGATCGTGATGAGCTGTCGCTCACCGGCACTCACGCCGCCCCCCTCGTCGTCGAGGACGGTCTCGTAACCGTCTGGAAGGGTGCGGACGAAGTGGTCGACGTGGCTCATCCGCGCGGCCTCGAGCACCTCCTCGCGGGATGCGGAGGGGTCGCCGTAGGCGATGTTGTCGTAGATGGTCCCGCCGAACAGCCACGAGTCCTGCAACACCATGCCGGTGCGCTCACGCAGGTCGTCGCGGGTCATCTCGGCCGAGTCCACGCCGTCGACGCGGATGGTTCCGGAGTCGACGTCGTAGAACCGCATGATCAGGTTGACCAGGGTGGTCTTGCCGGCGCCGGTCGGCCCGACGATCGCGACCATGTGTCCGGGACGCGCTGTCAGGGTGAGGTTCTCGATCAGCGGCTTGTCCTCGACGTAGCGGAACGAGACGTCGTCGAACTCGATGAGACCGTTGTCGACCGCGGGGGTCTTCGGGTTCGCCGCGTCCGGGGTCTGCTCGTCGGCGTCGAGGATGTCGAAGATGCGCTCGGCCGAGGCGACACCGCTCTGCATCAGGTTGATCATCGACCCGATCTGGGTCAGCGGCTGCGTGAACTGGCGTGAGTACTGGATGAACGCCTGCACCTCGCCGAGGCTCAGGGAACCCGACGCCACCCGCAGGCCACCGACGACGGCGACGGCCACGTAGTTGAGGTTCCCGAGGAACATGATGGTCGGCATGATGACGCCGGAGATGAACTGCGCGCGCCAACTCGACTCGTACAGCTTCTCGTTGCGCTCGTCGAAGGTCGCCTCGATCTCGCGCTGACGCCCGAATGCAGTCACCAGCTCGTGACCGGTGAAGGCCTCCTCGACCTGGGCGTTCAGTGCCCCGGTCGATGCCCACTGCGCGGAGAAGTGCGGCTTGGAACGCTTCGCGATGACGGCGGTGGCGAGGACCGCCAGCGGGACCGTCGCCACCGCGATCAGCGCGAGCAACGGCGAGATCCAGATCATCATCACCAGCAGTGCGATCACCGTCAGCGCCGAGTTCACGAACTGGGCGATGGTCTGCTGCAGGCTCTGCGAGAGGTTGTCGAGGTCGTTGGTGACCCGGCTGAGCAGCTCACCCCGCGGCATCGTGTCGTAATAGCGCAGGGGCAGACGGTGGACCTTCTCCTCGACCTGGGCACGGAGCTCCCGGATGGTCTCCACGACGACGATGTTCAGCAGATAGGCGGCCAGCCAGCCCAGTCCCGACGCCACGACGTACATCACGAACGTGATGAAGAGGACTCGGCCGACGTCGCCGAAATCGACTCCGACGCCGGGTGTCACGTCCATCGACGACACCATGTCGGCGAACGTGTCGTCACCGCTTGCACGCAGGCCCGCGACCGCCTGGTCCTTCGTCTGGCCCGCGGGCAGCATCCGGCCGATGACCCCGTTGAAGACGAGGTCGGTGGCGTGCCCGAGAACGCGCGGGGCGATGGCCAGCAGGACGACCGAACCCACGATCGAGGAGAGCGTGACCGTTATCAGGCCCCGGTACGAACCGAGTTGGGCGACAACTCGTCTGATCGACGGCCAGAACGAGCGCGGCTTGGACTCGGGGCTGCCGGCCGCCGGTGGCCCACCTGGGCGGGTCATGCGCGCTCCTCCATGGCCATCTGCGATTCGGCGATCTCGGCGTAGGTGGGACACGAGGCCAGCAGGTCGTCATGTGTGCCGATGCCCACGATGCGTCCGCGGTCGAGGACGACGATCTGCTCGGCGTCGACGATGGTCGAGACGCGTTGGGCGACGACGATCACCGAAGCGTCCCGGGTGGCCGGGCGCAGGGCCGCGCGCAGTCTGGCGTCAGTGGTGAGGTCGAGGGCCGAGAACGAGTCGTCGAACAGATAGATGGCGGGACGCCGGACGAGAGCTCGGGCGATCGCCAGCCGCTGCCGCTGCCCGCCGGAGACCGTGGTGCCGCCCTGCGACACCTTCGTGTCGAGGCCGTCGGGCATCGCCGAGACGAACTCGTCGGCCTGCGCGATGCGCAGCGCCTCCCAGATCTCGTCGTCGGTCGCGTCGGCCTTGCCGTGCAGGATGTTGGAACGGATGGTTCCGGAGAACAGGTACGGCCGTTGCGGTACGAGACCGACCACCGCCCTCAGCTCGTCGGGATCAAGACGTTTGACGTCGGTGCCGCCGACCCTGACCTCCCCGGCGGTCGCGTCGATGAGTCGGGGGACGAGTCCCAGGAGCGTCGTCTTGCCCGAACCGGTCGACCCGACGATGGCGGTCGTGGTCCCGGGCGTCACGCCGAAGCTGATGCCGCTCAGCACCGGATCATCGGCGCCGGGGTAGCGGAACTCGGCGTCGTCGAACCGCACGGTGCCCGGATGGCCGGCGAAACCGACCGGATCGGTCGTCGGATGCACCGAGGTCTCGGTGTCGAGGACCTCGGAGATGCGCTCGGCGCAGACCGCGGCGCGCGGCGCCATCATGGCCAGGAACGACGCCATCATCACCGACATCAGGATCTGCATGACGTAGGTCATCAGCGCGGTGAGCGCGCCGATCTCGACGGTGCCGTCGGAGACGGCGTGCCCGCCGAACCAGATGACCGCGACGATCGTGACATTGGTGATCACCATGACCAGCGGGAACATCAGGGCCATCAGCTTGCCGACCCGCAGGGTGGCGTCGGCGAGGCGGTCGTTGGCGACGGCGAAGCGCTGCCGCTCGTGGTCCTCCCGCACGAAGGCGCGCACGACGCGGATGCCGGTGATCTGTTCGCGCAGAACCCGGTTCACCGCGTCGATGCGCTCCTGCATCGAGCGGAAACCGGGGATCATGCGGGCGATGACGAGCCCCATCGACAGGCCGAGGACCGGCACGGCCACCGCGATGACCCACCACAGTGCGGGGGCCTCGCGGATGCCCATGATGATCCCGCCGACGCACATGATCGGCGCCATCACGAGGATCGCGCTGCTCATGACGATCAGCATCTGTACCTGCTGGACGTCGTTGGTGGTGCGCGTGATCAACGACGGTGCGCCGAAGGTGCCGACCTCGCGGGCGGAGAACGAGTTCACCCGGTGCAGCAGGTCGCCGCGGATGTCGCGGCCCGCGCCGAGGGCGGCCCGGGCGCCGAAGAACTGCGCGATGACCGTGGCGACCACCTGCACGATGCTCACCAGGAGCATCCAGCCACCGATCCGCAGGATGTAGCCGGTGTCGCCGGTCGCCACACCGTTGTCGATGATGTCGGCGTTGAGACTCGGCAGGTACAGCATCGCCGCGGTCGCCAGTAGCTGCAGCGACACCACCATGACGATGTTGATGCGGTACCGCTGCAGGTACGTGCGGATGAGTCGGGTCAGCATCCCGGCGCCGGGAGCGTAGCGAGCGGGCCGAGGTCATGGCCCGGCGCCGGGAGCGTAGCCCGCGTGGCGAGCGGGGCGGAGGTCACTGCGATCACCTGCGTCAGACTAGTTGCCCCGGCTAAGTGAGGTGCGTCGGTCTCCGTCGATCAACCGCCGAACAGCGCGACGGCCGCCTCCCCGGTGTGGGTGAGGTAGGTGAACGACTCCTGGAAGTAGAGGTTCACGACGTCGGCGTCGTGGGAGTCGTAGCCGATCGAGACGTCCTGCCCGATCGTCAGCTCGAAGTCGCCACCACGGGTGCTCATGACGAACGCGCCACGGATGGCGGGCGCCCACACGATGTCGCCGGTGACCAGCCGCTTGATGTGGTCGCGGATCGGGTAGCCGTGGTTGGACGTCTCGTTGACCTGCGTGTACACCTCCGCCGACATGGCGACCGAGTACGGCCCGTCGACCGAGGCGAGTCGCAACGTGGTCAGTGCCTGGCTGACGGCCTCGGGGTAGTCGCGGACGTCCTCGGGCAGCTGGATCGGGGTCGCCGTGGCCTCGGAGCGGATACCGGCGATCGAGGCAGCCGCGTAGCCCTCGAAGATCGCCCGGTCCTCGGCGAGCGCGAGCTGGCGCGCGGCCTCGACGACCGGATCCCAGTCGGAGTCCTGGGCGCCGCGGTCCACATCGTCGATGGCCTCACGGGAGACGGTGAACGGCACCTTCAACTCGACCAGCGACTGTGTGCGCCGGATGAACGCCTGGATGCCGTCGGCCGGCGAGTCGATCTTGCTGCGATGGCCCAGGGTGACCGCCGCGGTGTCCTGACCCATCGGCCCCTTCACGTCGACGAGTCGACGGCCCGCGATGTTCCGCTTGAACGACCGGGTCGCCTCCTCCTCGATCTCCGCCCAGGCTGCCTCGGAGATGGGCGCGAGTTCGCGGTGCAGGTTGTTCATGGTGGCCTCCTGATGCGGTGGTGTCGGGCGGTGGGTCTGTCTGCAGGGACTGGTTCCCGGGGGGACTAGCGTAGGGAGCCGATCCCCAGGGAACCGTCGCCGCGGCGGGGCGGGACCTGGGCGGCGGGTTCGGATGTCTGGGGTGCGGGCGGCAGATCCTCGAGGAAGTCGATGGTCGGGGTGAAGAACTGCGCACCGGTGACGGCGGTGGTGAAGTCGAGAAGGCGGTCGTAGGTCCCCGGCGGATCGCCGATGAACATCTTGCGCAGCATCTCCTCGGTGACGTCGGGTCCGGCGGAGTAGGCGATGTAGAAGGTGCCGTTCTCGCCGGCCCCGGAGACGTCGCCGTAGGGCATGTTGTCGCGGACGACGTCGATCTCCTCGCCGTTCTCGTCCTCGACCTTGTTGAGCGCGATGTGGGAGTTCGCCGGCTTCACGTCGTCGGACATCTCCACGTTGTCGAGCTTGGTCCGCCCGATCGCGGCCTCCTGTTCACCCGTGCTCAGCCCGTTCCACGACGAGAGGTCATGGACATAGCGCTGGATCGCGACGTAACTGCCGCCGGCGAAGTCGGGGTCCTCGTCGCCGACGGTGATCGCCTCGACCGCGGCCTGCCCGACCGGATTCTCGGTGCCGTCGACGAAACCGATGAGATCGCGCAGGTCGAAATAGCGGAAGCCGTGGACCTCGTCGACGACCGTCACCGCATCGCCGAGTGCGTCGGTGATCAGGCGGCCGAGTTCGAAGCACAGGTCCATCTGGTCGGACTTGATGTGCACCAGCAGATCGGCCGGGGTGGCCGGAGCCGTGTGGACGTCGCCCTCATAGGGCACGAACGGACGCAGCGCACGGGGACGGGGGCCGTCGAACAACCGGTCCCACGCGTCCGAACCGATCGAGACGATGCCGGCCAGCGCCGCCTCCGGGGCACGCGAGGACACCGCGTTGTTCAGTCCCGGGATCTCCGCCAGCACATCGCGGACCGTGTCCTCACCACCGTCGTCGATGGTGAGGACGAGAAAGATCGCCGACTTGGTCTTTCGCGTCAGGATCGTCTGCGGCACCGGCACGCCCATTACCCTAGCCCACGCATGTCCGAAACGGGATCGCGGATGGGGTCGCGAAAAAGTAGGGCAGGCAGCCCTTTTCGTAGACGTGCCGCCACCCGGTCGAGGGCCGGGGTCAGCTGCGCGCGACGGCCCGTCCGGCCGCTCGTCCGGAGAAGATGCACCCGCCCAGGAAGGTGCCCTCGAGAGCGTTGTAACCGTGCACACCGCCGCCCCCGAAGCCGGCGACCTCGCCCGCGGCGAACAGACCGTCGAACGCGCTGCCGTCGGGTCGCAGCACCTGGGAGTCGAGGTTCGTCTCGAGGCCGCCGAGGGTCTTCCGTGTGAGGATGTTGAGCCGCACCGCGATCAACGGACCGTGTGCGGGATCGAGGATGCGGTGGGGCTTGGCCACACGAACCATCTTGTCGCCGATGAACTGTCGCGCGTTGTTGATCGCCATCAGCTGGGCGTCCTTGGAGAACTTGTTGTCCACCTCGGCGTCGCGGGCGGAGATGACGCGTTCGATGTGGGCGAGATCGAGTTCGGGGCCGCGGGCGATCGCGTTCATGCCGCTGACCAATTCGGGCAGGTTGTCGGCGACCACGAAGTCGATACCGTTGCGCAGGAAGGCATCCACCGGACCGGCGGCGCCCTTGGCGAGGCGGCTCCTGGCGGCGAGCCGGAGATCCTTGGACGTGATGTCGGGGTTCTGCTCCGAACCCGACAGCATGAACTCCTTCTCGACGATGGACTGGGTGAGGATGAACCACGAGTAGTCGTGACCGGCGGCGAGGATCGCCTTCATCGTCGAGTTCGTGTCGAAGCCCGGGAAGTTCGGCGGCGCGAGGCGATTGCCGTTGGCGTCGAGCCACAACGACGACGGGCCCGGGATGATCCGGATGGCGTGGTCCGGCCAGATCGGGTCCCAGTTGTGGATGCCCTCGGTGTAGTGCCACATGCGGTCCCGGTTGACGATGCTCGCGCCGGCGTCCTCGCTGATCCCCAGCATGCGTCCGTCGACGTGGGCCGGGACGCCGGAGATCATCGTCTTCGGTGCCGGTCCGAGACGGTCGACCGGCCAGTTCTTGCGGATGAGGTCGTGGTTGTGGCCGATCCCGCCGGAGGTCACGATGACCGCGCCGGCGCGGACCTCGAACTCGCCCGTCACATCGCGGTTCGACGCCTTGCCGCGCCCGAGGTCGGTCGGTGCGAGGGTCGCGCCCCGCACGCCAACGGCGACACCGTCTTCGACGATGAGTTCGTCGACGCGATGGCGGAACCGGAACTCGACCAGCCCGCGCTTCTCGGCCTCGACGACCGGTTCGGCGAAGATCCGCACGACCTCCGGTCCGGTGCCCCAGGTCAGGTGGAAGCGTGGCACGGAATTCCCGTGCCCGTCGGCGAAACCGCCCCCGCGTTCGGCCCAGCCGACGATCGGGGTGATGCGCAGTCCGAGATCGTGCAGATACTGCCGCTTCTCGGTGGCCGCGAAGTCGACGTACGCCCGGGCCCACTGTCGCGGCCAGTAGTCCTCGTCGTCACGGTCGAATCCGGCTGACCCCATCCAGTCCTGCAGGGCGAGGTCCGCGGAATCGGAGATGCCGAGTCGGCGCTGCTCGGGGGTGTCGACCATGAAGAGTCCGCCCAGCGACCAGAATGCCTGCCCCCCAAGGTTGTTGCGGTTCTCCTGATCGACGACGACCACGCGCCGGCCGACCTTGGTGAGCTCGTATGTCGCGACCAGACCCGCCAGACCCGCACCGACGACCACCGCGTCGGCCACCTGCTCAGTCACGACAACTCCTCACCGCGTTCGATGTGCCGCTCGTCCCCACGAGAACTCGCGATCTCGAGAAGACATTAGCGCCGCGTCACACGGTGATGTCGGCGTACCGGTGGAACCACGGCGCGGCATCTTCGAGTGATGCGGCGAGGGCGAGGAGATCGCCGTCGGCGCCCAGCTTGCCGACGAACTGCACCCCGAGCGGCAGGCCGGTGTCGGTCCAGTGCAGGGGAACGCTGATCGCCGGACGCCCGGTCAGGTTCGCCAGCTGGGTGTAGGGAACCCAGTCGAGGTTCTCCTCGATGAGCTGGTCGACGATTCCCATCCGCGACATCACCCGGCCGACGCGGGCGCGAGCCGCGAGACGTGCTGCCCGCTGGAGGAGGGGTGGGGTCGTCATGGACCCGATCCTCGGTGGCGGTACGGCGAGGGTCGGGGTCAGCAGCAGGTCGTAATTCTGGTGGAAGCGTTCGAGCGCGAGGACGTGGTCGTTGACGTGATCGAGTGCCCGGAAGAGCGGCACGACCCCGGCCGCACGGCCGATCTCGGCGAGGGCGAGAGTGTCCGCCTCGAACTCGGAGTCACCGGCGCCGGTCAGGCGTCGCGCCTCGTCGACCTGGGCGGCCGCCTTCGCGAACCAGATCTCGAGGAAGTCGCGGGCCAGTTCCGCGTCGTCGTGCGGCGGGTCCACCTCCTCGACGTGGTGCCCGAGTCCGGTGAGCACGCGTGTGGCGTGCTCGACGGCGGCGACCGCCTCGGGGTGTGGTGCGGGGTTGATCGCCGAACGGGTGGTGAACCCGATCCGCAGCAGTCGCGGCGGCGTGGCGATCCGGGTGGTGAAGGACTCGGTGTGGAGGGGAGCGGGGTAGGTCGACGACGAGGTGGGGCCGATGATCGCGTCGTAGAGGGCGGCCGCGTCGCGCACGGTCCGGGTCACGACGCCCTCGACCCCCATCCCGAAGAGCGGTTCACCGGTGGCGGGGCCGAACGGCATCAGACCGCGCGAGGCCTTCAGGCCGACCAGGCCGTTGCACGCCGCCGGGATGCGGATGGATCCGCCGCCGTCGTTGGCTCCGGCCGCGGGCACGATGCCGGCGGCGACGGCGGCCGCGCTGCCACCGGACGAGCCGCCGGGGGTCACGTCGGGGTTCCACGGATTGCGCGCCGGGCCCCAGAGGTCGGATTCGGTCTGTGCCTTGGCACCGAACTCCGGGGTGTTGGTCTTACCGAAGATGACCAGCCCGGCGTCGAGGAAGCGTTGGACGACCGTCGCGTGCTCGGTGGCCACGTACCGGGCGAGTGACCGGGAGCCGCGCGTCGTCGGATAGCCGCGGTAGTCCTGCGCGAGGTCCTTGATCAGGAACGGGACGCCGGCGAACGGCCCGTCGAGCTCGGTCTGCACCCGGCGGTCGGCCTCGGCTTCCATCGGGATGACGATGGCGTTGAGGTGGGGATTCACCGTGGCGGCACGTGCCCGTGCCAGATCGAGGAGTTCGACTGCCGTGACCTCGCCGGAGGCGACGAGTCCGGCGAGTGCGGTGGCGTCGGCGTCGAGGTATTCACCCATGTCCACCGCCCTGACCCTAGTGATCCAGGCGTCGAATCGCGGGTGGTTGATCGACACGGCCGGCCCCGAAGGTCGCGACGGATCTCCGTATCACCGTTAACCACCCAAACGAATAACGGTGCGGTCGCGGCAATTTCATTCGTTCAGAGGGCAAAATCGGGCAAGGGTGCCGCGTATGGGTCATATGGGCTGTTCAGATCGCGGCAGATGTGAGATGCGCCACTGTCATCCGGGGTCACGAAGCACGTTCCAGCCTTTGCCGCGACGTTATCGTGCCGTTACACTTCACAACGACGGGTACCGCGCCGGACGGGGATCAATACAATCCCCCTACGTACCACTTCCGCAGTACCCGGTAGGCAAGACCCAGCCAGCGGCCGACTCCGGCCGAGATCCAAAGGAAAACTGACGAATGCTGACTCGCGCCCGTAAGCGCCTCGTCGCCGGACTCGTGGCTCTCGTGGCCGTTTCAGGTGCCACGCTGGTCGCAGCTCCGCCGGCGTCCGCAGCCAATGGCTGCAACGTCGAGTACGTCCGCTCGAACGCCATGAACCGGACCGTGCCGGTGTGCATCGTCTCGGCGGGTGGCGGCGGACCGAAGCCGACGCTCTACCTCCTCGACGGACTCCGCGCCCCCAACAACAACAGCGGCTGGCTGATCAACACCGATGTCGCCCGCTTCATGGCCGGCAAGGGCACCAACGTCGCCATCCCGTTCGGCGGCGGCGGCAGCTTCTACACCGACTGGCAGTCGGCCGACCCCGCGCTGGGCGTCCAGAAGTGGGAGACCTTCCTGACCCGCGAGCTGCCGGGCTACATGGCCGCTCGCCATGGCAGCGACAACCGTCGCAACGGCATCGCCGGCCTGTCGATGTCGGGCACCTCGGCGCTCAACCTCGCGTCGCGTCACCCGAACTTCTACAAGGCGGTCGCGTCCTACAGCGGCTACCCGACGGTCACCATGCCGGGCTTCACCCAGGGCATCCAGGCCTCCGTCATCGAGATGGGCGGCAACCCCACCAACATGTGGGGCTTCTACCCGGCGGGTAGCTGGTTCCAGAACGACCCGTTCCTGAGCGCGGGCAACCTGGCCGGCAAGTACGTCTACGTGTCGTCCGGCAGCGGCGTCGGCAGCAAGTACGACTCGTCGGTCAACCCGACCAGCGGCAACTTCGACCCGGTCAAGTTCGCGCAGATGATCCCGCTCGAGGTCGCCGCCTCGACCAGCAGCCAGCTGTACGTCGGCCGCGTGGCGCTCGTCCCGGGCGTCAAGCTCACCACCCGGATCACCCCGGACGGTGCGCACTGGTGGGACTACTGGTCGAGCACCTTCAAGGAGTCGTGGGCCAAGACCTTCCGCCCGGCGTTCTTCTGAGCCGAGTGAACGGTCTCGTAACTCCATAGAGACAACAACGGCACGGGCCGGTGACCTTCGGGGTCACCGGCCCTTGTTGTGTGTGGCGCTGCCTGGCTACGGGCCCCAGAGGCTTGCGAGCCGTCCCGGTCGAAGGGCTGACGTCTCCTCACCGGCCTTTCGAGGCTCGTCGCTATCGCTCCTCGCACCTGAGGGAGCGGGGGTGGCGCGGCTCGTCGCACGGCAGGTAGCGGGGTGGCGCGTTCCTCGCATCTCAGGGGGCGGGGTGGCGCGCTCCTCGCACCCGAGGGAGGGGGACTCGCGCCTCTGAGGGCCACATTCAGCAGTTCGTGTCGCCGGCCGACACGTAGTGCTCCACCTGTTACAGACAAAACACCGCGGGCGCATCCGGTGGGTACCGGATGCGCCCGCGGGGGTCGCCGCGCAGCTGGGCCCTACTCGGGCGGCGGCTGCTTGCGGAAGGTGCGCGTCGACGCAACGTCGGCCGGGGGC
>NZ_JANRHB010000036.1:0-53994 GCF_024733855.1 Gordonia sp. GONU | reverse complement strand
GATCGAAGCCTCGTTCTCCCGGCCCCGAGTCAGTGACGACAACCCGTTCTCCGAATCGCTGTTCAAGACCATCAAATACGACCTGCAGTGTCCCGACCGGTTCGACCACATCGACCACGCCCGCGCCTGGACCGCCACCTTCCTCGCCACCTATGCCGACGAGCATCGCCACAGCGGGTTGGCCTGGCACACCCCGGCCTCGGTGTTCGACGGTACTGCCACCCAGCAGCGGCAGCACCGCCAAACACTGCTCAACCGCCACTACCTGGCCCACCCGCAACGCTTCCGGCGCCCACCCCGGGCCCCGGAAATCCCGACCACCGTCGGGATCAACCACAGAAGAACAACCAACCAAGTCCTGTCTCAGACAGGTTGAGAAATTCCGCTCCGAGGTGGTGACTCTGCCGAAAAAGGGTGGGTTTGCGCGCTAGCGGGGCGCGAGCCAGATGGCGGAATTGGCCGGCAGCATGACCCGCGCCGAGGCGGGGCGTCCGTGATACGACGGCCCATCGGCGGTCACCGCTCCCAGATTCCCCTTGCCCGCGCCGCTGTAGGCGTCGGCGTCGGTGTTGAGGATCTCCTCCCACACCCCGCCCTGCGGCAGTCCGACCTGGTAGTCGACGCGGTCCGATCCGGAGAAATTGAAGATGCAGGCGACGACCGATCCGTCCTCCCCGAACCGCAGGAAGCTGATCACGTTGTTCGCGGTGTCGTTGGCATCTATCCACTCGTAGCCGAGGGGGGTGATGTCCTGCGTGTACAGCGCAGGGGATGACCGGTAGATCCGGTTGAGGTCCGTGACCAGCGTCGATATGCCGGAGTGCAGTTCGCCCTCCCAGCCCTCGAGCTGGTGCCAGTCGAGGCTGCGGTTGTCGGCCCATTCGCCGGTCTGACCGAACTCCTGGCCCATGAACAGCAGCTGTTTACCGGGGTGCGACCACATGTACGCGAGGTACACGCGGGCGCCGGCCGCCTTGGTGAAGGAATCGCCCGGCATCCGCGTCCAGAGCGTGCCCTTGCCGTGGACCACCTCGTCGTGCGACAGCGGCAGCACGAAATTCTCGCTCCACGCGTACATCAGCGAGAAGGTGATCTCGTGGTGATGGAAGCTGCGGTGCACCTGATCCCGCGACAGGTAGTCGAGGCTGTCGTGCATCCAGCCCATGTTCCACTTGAAGCTGAAACCGAGGCCGCCGAGATCGGTCATCCGGGTGACACCCGGCCATGCGGTGGATTCCTCGGCGACGGTGATGACGCCGGGGAAGTGTTTGTGGACCGTCGCGTTGGTCTCCTGCAGGAACTGCACCGCTTCGAGGTTCTCGCGGCCACCGTGGATGTTGGGCCGCCACTGCCCGTCGGGACGTGAGTAGTCCAGATACAGCATCGAGGCAACGGCGTCGACGCGCAGTCCGTCGATGTGGAACTCGCCGAACCAGAACAATGCGTTGGCGACCAGGAAATTGCGTACCTCGTGGCGTCCGAAATCGAAGACGTAGGTGCCCCAGTCGAGTTGCTCGCCGCGCATCGGGTCGGCGTGCTCGTAGAGCGGGGTGCCGTCGAAGCGGGCGAGAGCCCACTCGTCCTTCGGGAAGTGCGCGGGCACCCAGTCGACGATCACCGCGATGCCACGCGAATGCAGATGGTCGACGAGGTACCGGAAGTCGTCGGGAGTGCCGAACCGGGCGGTCGGCGCGTAGTACGACGTCACCTGGTAGCCCCACGAACCGCCGAAGGGATGCTCGGCCACCGGGAGGAACTCGACGTGCGTGAAGCCCTTTTCCACGACGTAGTCGGCGAGCTGGTGGGCGAGTTCGCGGTAGCCCAGGCCCTGACGCCACGACGCCAGGTGCACCTCGTAGATGCTCATCGGTTCGCGCTCGGGCGCGGAGCGCTCCCGGCGCGCGATCCAGGCGTCGTCGGACCAGACGTGCTGCGATCGCGTGACGACCGACGCCGTCGACGGTGGGGGTGTGGTCCGGTAAGCCATCGGATCGGCCTTGTCACGGATCACGCCGTCGGCGCCGTGCACCCGGAACTTGTAGTGCGCGCCGTCGCCGACGTCGGGGATGAACACTTCCCAGACACCGCTGACCCCGACCTTGCGCATGGGAGCCACGCGGCCGGTCCATCGGTCGAAATCCCCGATGACGGCCACGCCGTGGGCGTTGGGCGCCCAGACCGAGAACGCCGTGCCGGAGACCTCGCCGTCGGCGGTCGTGTACGAGACGACGCGGGCCCCGAGGGCCTCCCACAGCGTCTCGTGCCGGCCCTCACTGAACAGGTGGATGTCGATGTCGCCAAGGCTCGGCAGGAATCGATAGCCGTCGGCGACGACGAACTCGGCGGTGCCCGCACCGTCGGGGTAGACGATCCGGTAGCGGTAGTCCATCAGGTCGGCGATCGGCACCGTGACGACCCACAGGTCGTCGGTCTGACGGGTCATGGGGTGGTCGACGCCGCCGATGACCGCCGACACCGACAGGGCGTCGGGTCGTAGTGTGCGCAGGATCGTGCTGCCCCCCGGGGCGTCGTGCGCCCCGAGGAACGCATGCGGGTCGGGATGGGTCAGCGCGTCGAGCCGGCGTAGGTCGTGATCGGACGCCTCGGGGGCGGGGAGGGAACCGGCGGCGAGGGGGCTTCCCGGCGCGGCGGTGCCGGGGGTCGTGGGGGACTCGGGATCTCGACGATCGGTCACGGGCACCTCACTGGATTCGGTAGGCGAGTCGCGTTGCGGTGGCGGGGTCGAGCGGCGGGAGGGCCAGGATGTGGGCGACCGCGCGCCACGGCTCCAGCCGGACGTAGTTGTCCTGTCCCCACCAGTACTCCTCCCCGGTGACCTCGTCGCGGACCGGGAAGTGGTCGTACCACTCGAATCCGAGTGTGGGCAGGTCGAGCCAGACGGTGGAGTCCTCGGCGGCGAACGGGTTGAGGTTGACCACCACCACGACGCGGTCGCCGGAGACCGGATCGATTTTCGAATAGGCGATCAGCGACGGGTTCTCGACGTGGTGGAAGTGGATGTTCCGCAGCTGCTGCAGCGCCGGATGCCGGCGGCGGATCTCGTTGAGCGAGGTGATCCACGGTTCCAGCGACTCACCGCGGCTCGTCGCCGCCTTGTAGTCGCGGGGACGCAGCTCGTACTTCTCGGAGTCCTGGTATTCCTCGCTGCCCTCGGCGACCGCGACGTGTTCGTAGAGTTCGTAGCCGCTGTAGACGCCCCAGGTCGGGGCCAGGGTCGCGGCCAGGGCGGCGCGCAGTGCGAACATGCCCGGGCCGCCGTGCTGCAGGCTGGCGTGCAGGATGTCGGGGGTGTTGACGAACAGGTTGGGACGCGCCTCATCGGCATGATCGGCCAGTTCGCGACCGAACTGCTCGAGTTCCCACTTGGCCGTCTTCCACGTGAAGTACGTGTAGGACTGGGTGAATCCGAGGCGGGCGAGACCGTACAGACGCGCCGGGCGGGTGAACGACTCGGACAGGAACAGCACATCCGGGTTCCGCTTCTTGACCTCGCCGATCAGCCACTCCCAGAAGTTCGGCGGCTTGGTGTGCGGGTTGTCGACGCGGAAGATGTTCACGCCCAGGCCGACCCAGTGCAGGACCACCTGCAGCACGGCCCGATAGATGCCGTTGCGGTCCTCGTCGAAGTTCAGCGGGTAGATGTCCTGGTACTTCTTCGGCGGGTTCTCCGCGTAGGCGATCGTGCCGTCGGGCTGGATGATGAACCAGTCGGGGTGTTCGGTCGCCCAGGGATGGTCGGGTGCGCACTGCAGTGCGAGGTCGAGGGCGACCTCCAGTCCCAGCTCACGCGCCCGCCCGACGAAGTACTCGAAGTCCTCCTCGGAGCCCAGCTGCGGGTGGATCGCGTCGTGGCCGCCGTCCTTCGACCCGATGGCCCACGGCGAGCCGACGTCGTCGGGACCGGCGACCAGGGTGTTGTTGCGGCCCTTGCGATTGACCTCGCCGATCGGGTGGATCGGCGGGAGGTAGACGACGTCGAAGCCCATCCCCGCGATCCGCGGGAGGTCCTCGGCGGCGGTGAGGAAGGTGCCGTGCACCGGGTTGCCCTCGCCGTCCCAACCGCCGGTGGAGCGGGGGAAGAACTCGTACCAGGACCCGAAGAGCGCGCGGGTGCGGTCCACCCACACGCGGTAGGTGCGACTCTTGGTGACCAGTTCCCGGACGGGATTGTCGTGGAGCAGTTCGACGACCTCCTCGGAGATCGCCAGACTCACCCGGTTCTCGACCCGGCGGCGTCGTGCGCGGAGCAGACGCGCGGCGTCGAGCAGGAGTTCGCGGTTCTCGTCGGCGATGTCCTCGGCGGCGCGGGTGAGGATTCGGGCGCCGGTCTCCAGGTCGTTGGCGAGGTCGGCGGCGCCCTGACCGGCGTCGAGCTTCTTGGTGACCGCCGAACGCCAGGTGGTGTACGGATCGCTCCAGGCCTCGATGCGATACGACCAGAAGCCGACCGCGTCGGGGACGAACGCCGCGTTGAAGGTGTCCGGTTCGGGCGACGGGGTCATCCGGATGTCGAGGACGCCGCGACGCGGTGCCTCGACATGGAGCGTGACGCCGATCGCGTCGTGCCCTTCGCGCCACGCCGTGGTGCTGATCGGGAAGAACTCTCCCACAACGGCTTTCGCGGGCTGCTGCCCGGCCGAGACCAGGGGTGCGATGTCATCGATACCCATGCGCCCGATCACTCGAAGCCTCCTCTCGTCAGCTCCCGCGATTGGTCAGGGTGCGTTGTCGGTCTCGCCTGCGTTGGAATCACCGCTACCCAACCTAGTGCCCCGCGTGGGCGATTGTCTCGTCGTACACGGTCGCCGTGCCGGTCGTCTCGCGTCAGGCGTGCTCAGCCCACCGGACGCGGTGCGGCGGTGAGCCGGCTGAGGGCGGACCGGACGACGGCGGGATCGGTGGTCCGCCACATCGGAGGCAGCGAGGCGAGTAAGTAGCCCCCGTATCCGGCCGTCGCCAGCCGGGAGTCGAGCACCGCGACGACGCCGCGGTCGTCGACCGAACGCAGCAGTCGGCCGGCGCCCTGCGCGAGCAGCAGCGCGGCGTGATTCGCCGCCACGGACAAGAAGCCGTTGCCGCCCCGGGCGTCGACCGCGCGCTGCCGTGCGGTCAGCAGCGGATCGTCAGGGCGGGGGAACGGAATGCGGTCGATGAGCACGAGGCTCAGCGACGGCCCCGGCACGTCGACGCCCTGCCAGAGCGACAGTGTGCCGAACAAGCAGGTCTCGGGATCCTCGGCGAAGCGTCTGACCAGGGTCGAGGTGGTGTCGTCGCCCTGACACAGCACCGGGTACTCGCAGCGTTCCCGGATCGCCTCGGCCGCCTCGCGGGCAGCGCGCATCGACGAGAACAACCCCAGCGTGCGCCCGCCGGCGGCATCCACGAGCTGGGCGATCTCGTCCATCGTCCGCGGAGCGATACCCGAGCGATCGGGCCGGGGCAGGTGCCGGGCCACGTAGAGGATCGCCGACTTCGGATAGTCGAACGGGGAGCCCGCGTCGAGACCGGTCCAGCGCGCCGAGCCCGAATCGGAGGGAACCGCCTTACCACTGGCCGTGACGTTGCGGGCGGCCGTCGGGTCGGGGCCCGGTTCGTCGCCCGGCTCGTCGGCGGCGGGACGGTCGGTGCCCCGCCCGGAGGCGGGCAGACCCCAGGTCGCGGCAAGGGCGTCGAAGGAACCGCCGATGGTCAGGGTCGCGGACGTCAGGACGACCGTCGAATTGGCGAACAGCGACGCGCGGAGCAGTCCGCCGACCGACAGCGGCGCGATGTGCAGCACCGGACGGGGTTCGGCGCCGCGTCGGGAGGTGTCGAGGCCGACCCACACCACGTCGCGGCGTTTGGACTCGTCGGGTTCGTCGAAGGCGCCGAGGACGCGGACGACCGTGTCGTGCATGTCGTCGAGCGAGGTGAGGGCCGCCGACCGGGCTGCGGCTGCGCCGTCGTCGCCGGCACCGGGCGCGCGCACCGGCCCGATCGCGGTCCGGGTCTGCCACAACCGGTCACGCAGCATCACCAGAACGGACGTGGCGTCGGGCGGCAGCTGCGTCCACTGTGTCTTCGGCGCCGTCTCCAGGAGTTTCCCGAGTTGCTCACCGGCACCGAGGAGGGCGTCGGCGGTCTCCTCGTCGACGAGTTTGCCGACGCGCCGGGAGACGAGGGCGATCGAGGCCGCCGACAGTTCGTCGGTCGCCACCGAGGTCATCCGGTCGACGAGTTCGTGGGCCTCGTCGATGATCACGACGTCGTGCTCGGGCAGAACGTTGGCCGGGCTCGTCGCGTCGATCGCCAGCAGGGCGTGGTTGGTGACCACCACGTCGACCTTGCCGGACCGGCGGCGGGCCTGTTCGGCGAAGCAGTCCTCGCCGTAGGAACAGTTGGCGGCACCGAGGCATTCACGCGCGGACACACTGACCTGTCGCCAGGCGCGGTCGGCGACACCGGGCACGAGGTCGTCGCGGTCACCGGTCTCGGTGTCGCTGCTCCACTCGCGCAGCCGGGTGACCTCGCGTCCGGTGCGGGACAACTCGAACGGATCGAACAGCTCGGTGTCCGGCTCGTCGGCGGCTCCTGAATGGATCTTGTTGAGGCACAAGTAGTTTCCGCGACCTTTGAGGATCGCGAAGGTGGGTTTGCGGCCGACGGGCTTCGCGAGGGCGCCGGCGAGACGGGGGAGGTCGCGCTCGATCAGCTGCCGCTGCAGCGCGATCGTCGCCGTCGACACCACCACGGTCCGTCCGGTCTCGACCGCATGGCGGATGGCCGGCACGAGGTACGCCAGCGACTTTCCGGTGCCGGTCCCGGCCTGTACGGCGAGATGTTCGCCGGTGTCGATGGCGTGCGCGACGGCCGAGGCCATGGCTACCTGACCGTCACGGCGACGACCGCCGAGCGCGGAGACCGCGGTGTCGAGCAGTTCGGTCACCGGGGGAGTGTTCGACATGTGGTGTTCCGGGGTCCTCGTTCGAGATGGTGCGAGATGGGGTGTGTGAGTTTCAGACGGATCCGCGGGCTCTACGGTTCCCTCGGGACTAACCCGTGCCGCACGAGCCGTCGTAGAGCAGGTCGCCCACCAGCTCGACCCCCGCCTCGCGCATGCTCTTCAGCGCGTCGGAGGTGGTCGCCGCCCCGACGCCCGCGGTGAAGTTGAGCAGCACCCGCGTCGTGAAGCCGGCGGCCACCGCATCGAGTGCCGTCGCGCGGACACAGTGATCGGTGGTCAGTCCCGCGATGTCGATGCTGGAGATCTTGTGGTCGCGCAGCCACTGTTCGAGGCTCGTGCCGTCGTCCGTGACACCCTCGAAGCCGGAGTACGCAGCGGCGTACTCACCTTTCGAGAAGGTCTCTTGCGCTGCGGTGGAATCGAATTCGGGGTGGAAGGCAACGCCGTCGGTGCCGACCACGCAATGCGGCGGCCAGGTGTCGACGTAGTCGGGTTCGTCGGAGAAGTGATCACCGGGATCGATGTGGTGATCGCGTGTCGCGACGACCGTCCGGTACTCGTCGAGGATCTTGGTGATCGCCCGGGCCACCGCCGCACCACCGTTGACCGCGAGGGAACCGCCCTCGCAGAAATCGTTCTGGACGTCGACGACGACCAACGCGTCGGCCGGCTTGGTGCCGTCGTTGCGTTCGCTGCTCATCAGGTACTCCCTGGCGGATCGAAGGGTGTGCTCGTCAGCCGAGCTGGTAGCGGGTCGGCACCGCTGGGTCCCCGTGAGAGAGGCCGAGGCCCTCCCACGGCAGGCTCACCAGCCCCGCCGCAAGGTGGGCGCGCGCGTCGGTCAGCGATGGCAGCGATGCCACCGGCTCCCCGTCGCGGACCAGCGGTATCTGCAGATCCCGGAGGTGGAGACCACCGTCGGCCTCGGGGCGCGGCCCGTCGGCTCGGTAGACGATCTCCTCCACGATCGTCCCACTGCCCCGTGCGGCCCGCACGGCCGCCTTGGCCCCGCCGCGCGATTCCTTGTGGCTCGACCGCTTGGCGACGGGTAGTCCGTCCACCTCGACGAGCTTGTAGACCATGCCCGCGGTCGGTGCGCCGCTACCGGTGACCAGCGAGGTCCCGACACCGTAGGTGTCCACCGGCTCGGCGCGCAGCGAGGCGATCGCGTACTCGTCGAGGTCGCCGGACACCACGATCTTGGTGTTCGTCGCGCCGAGGTCATCGAGCTGTGTGCGCACCTGACGCGCGAGCACACCGAGATCGCCGGAGTCGATGCGCACCGCGCCGAGGCCGGGGCCGGCGACCTCGATCGCGTTGCGCACGCCCTGGGTGATGTCGTAGGTGTCGACCAGCAAGGTGGTGCCGACGCCGAGCGCATCGATCTGTGCGGTGAACGCGGCCTTCTCGTCGGGACCGTCCGGTCCGGAGAAGCCGAGGGTGAACGCGTGCGCGGCGGTTCCCGCGCTGGGGACGCCGAAACGACGGTTCGCCTCGAGATTCGACGTCGCGGCGACGCCGGCCAGGTACGCGGCACGGGCGCTCGCGACCGCGGCGCGCTCATGGGTGCGTCGGGAACCCATCTCGATGATCGGCCGGGACCCGGCGGCGCTGACCATCCGGGCGGCGGCCGAGGCGATCGCGCTGTCGTGGTTGAGGATCGACAGGATCAGCGTCTCGAGCAGTACGGCCTCGGCGAAGGGCGCACGGACGGTGAGGATCGGAGAGCCGGGGAAGTAGAGCTCGCCCTCGCGGTAGCCGTCGATGTCCCCGGAGAACCGGTAGTCGCGCAGCCACGCGACGGTCTCGGCGTCGAGGAACTTCTCCACGACGGCGATCTCCTCGTCGCCGAAACGGAACTCGGCGAGCTCGGCGAGGACGCGTCCGGTGCCTGCGACGACGCCGTACCGGCGGCCGTCGGGGAGTCGTCGGGCGAACACCTCGAACACGCACGACCGGTGTGCGACCGGGTGGCGGAGAGCCGCTGCGACCATGGTCAGTTCGTACTGATCGGTCAGCAGCGCGGTGTTGTCGATGCTCACTGTCGCGTTACCCTTGTCTCCATGGCGCCTGACGAAACTCGTGCGCACGAGGCTACCCCCGGCGGTACCGCGGTTGCCGAACCCGCGGTGGCGGACGGCGCGGCGGATCTCGACAAACCCTGGATGACCGTCGTGTGGGACGATCCCGTCAATCTGATGCGGTATGTGACGTTCGTCTTCCAGAAGATCTTCGGCTACTCGGAGTCACGTGCCAATCAGCTGATGATGCAGGTGCACACCGAGGGCAAGGCCGTGGTCTCCAGCGGCGACCGCGACAAGGTCGAGGGTGACGTGCGCAAACTGCACGCGGCCGGCCTGTGGGCCACCATGCAGCGCGATTCATGACCGGGTTCGCATTTCTGCCGCCCGAGCGCGGACCGGGATCGACGGTGCCGACGGGGTCGACGATGTCGACGGTGGGGAGACACTGAGGCGTGCGCACCTGGAAACGTAAGGGCCGCGGTGAGTCGATTCGGATCACCTCCCAGCTCGACGCGCACGAGGCCGAGCTGCTCGCGTCGCTGGTCTCCTCGATGTGCGAGCTGCTGACCGAACGCGCCGAGACCGCACCGCGCGATGCGCTGTCGGATGTCACCGGTATCCGGGTCGGCCATGCCGACACACCCGACGACGCCACGCTCGGGCGTCTCCTGCCGGACTTCCATCGCCCCGATCAGGACCGGGAACTCTCCGCCGAGGTGGTGAACGGTCGCCTCAACTCGGCGCTGCGCAGCGTCAACGAGCCGAAGATCATCGACGCCAAACTCGCTGCGGCGCAGGTCCTTCTCGACACCCTGCCCGACGGGGGCGGCGACCTCACACTCACCGTCGAGCAGGCGACCGCCTGGTTGACCGCCCTCAACGACGTCCGCCTCGCCCTCGGGGCGATGCTCGGGATCTCCGAGGACACCCCCGACCGGTTGCCGGCCGATCATCCGCACGCCGCGCATCTCGACGTCTATCACTGGCTGACGGTGATGCAGGATCTGCTCGTCGAAGCGGTGATGTGACCTACGATCCACGGTGACACCGCTCCATTCGGGAGCTTTGTCCGAGTTCTTCGTGGTGCGGGTCGGGACAGATGAGAGCAGAGGTGTACGTGACCACCATCGGACGACCCGCCCGCCCGGGCGACCGCATCACCGACGTCGCCGGGATCACCGTCGGGCACCGTCATCGTGTCGACGCCGACGCGCAGGTCTCCGGCACCGCCGACGCACCCGACGGCCACGGCTGGGCGACCGGGACGACGGTCGTGCGGATCTCGGGACCCGCTGCGATCGCCGCCGTCGACGTGCGGGGCGGTGGTCCGGGCACCCGCGAGACCGACCTCCTCGATCCGTCGAACACCGTGCAGACCGCGCACGCCATCGTGCTCAGCGGCGGCAGCGCCTACGGTCTCGCAACCGCCGACGGCGCGATGCGCGCCCTCGAGGCCGAGGGGGTCGGCCTGCCGATGGACACCCGAGGACATGTGGTGCCCATCGTGCCCGCGGCGGTCATCTTCGATCTCCCGGTCGGCGCGTGGGATCACCGGCCCGACGCCGACTTCGGCGCCGAGGCGGTCCGCGCCGCCGGTACCGATTTCGCGGTCGGCAGTGTGGGGGCCGGCGCCGGTGCACGTGCCGGCGCGCTGAAAGGTGGTGTGGGCAGCGCATCGGTGACGATCCCGACGGGTCCGGCCGCAGGTGTCACCGTCGGCGCGCTGATGGTCGCCAACCCGGTCGGCGCCGTCATCGACCCGCAGAGCGGCCTGCCGTGGGATCTCGGTGAGGATGACCTCGACCGCCTGGGCCTGAGGCGTCCGGAGGCCGGCGACATCGCACGGCTGGCCGACCTCGCGGAGAAACACACCGTGCTCAACACGACGATCGGAGTCGTCGCCACCGATGCCGCACTCGATGCCGCGATGACCCAGCGAATCGCCATGGCCGGCCACGACGGTCTCGGCCGCGCCATCCGCCCGGCCCACTCACCGCTCGACGGCGACACCATCTTCGCCGTCTCCACCGGTGCGGTGCGGCCGGAGTCGATCGACCCGGCGTTCGCCTCACCGCCCGGCATGCATCCGGACGCGGCGGTCATCGCCGAGATCTGCCGATGCGCGGCCGGCGTCGTTCAGCGAGCCATCGTCGACGCCGTACTCGCCGCCGAGACGGTGGCGTCCATCCCCACCTACGCGCAGGCTGCGCCGTCGGCGTTCGTCTGAACGGCCCGCCCCGGACTCACCGACGGTGACACCGGTCATAGGTGAATGCGGAATAGGCGTTCGCGCCGCGGCGTTCCCTCTCGGGACATGTGCGACGACCTGTCGCCGACCCCTCCGTGCCCTGCCCACCGGGGCCCGCGTCTGCGAAGGAGAACGGGACACCGATGCTCAAGATCGATCAGGAACTCGTCGACGCGATGGTCGCGCATGCGCGCGCCGATCATCCGGACGAGGCGTGCGGGGTGATCGCGGGGCCGGAGGGTTCCGAGGACCCGCAGCGATTCATCCCGATGATCAACGCGGAACGGTCGCCCACGTTCTACCGGTTCGATTCGGCCGAGCAGCTGTCCGTGTGGCGCGAGATGGACCGTCGCGACGAGGAACCGGTGGTGATCTACCACTCGCACACCGCGACCGAGGCCTACCCGAGCCGCACCGACATCTCCTACGCCGGCGAGCCCGGCGCGCACTATGTGCTGGTGTCCACCCGGGACCCGGAGACCGCCGAGATCCGTAGCTATCGCATCGTCGACGGCACGGTCACCGAAGAAGAGATCGAGATCAGGAGCTGAATATGCCCGTCACCGTGTCCATCCCGACGATCCTGCGGACCCACACCAACGGCGCCAAGCGCGTCGAGGGGTCCGGGACGACGCTCGCCACGCTGATCGACGACCTGGAGTCGGGCAACCCCGGGCTCAAGGAGCGACTCGTCGCCCCGGCTGAGAACGGCACCGCGAAACTGCACCGCTTCGTCAACATCTACGTCAACGACGAGGACGTCCGGTTCTCCGGTGGTCTCGACACCTCCATCGACGACGGTGACGAGGTGACCATCCTGCCCGCGGTCGCCGGCGGCTGCTGAGCGTGACCCGCTACGACTCGCTCATCGACTCGGTCGGCAACACCCCGCTGATCGGCCTCCCGCGGCTGTCCCCGCGCTGGGACGACTCGGCCGACGGGCCCCACGTGCGACTCTGGGCCAAACTCGAGGACCGCAACCCGACCGGCTCCATCAAGGACCGCCCCGCGCTGCGCATGATCGAGCAGGCCGAACGCGACGGGCTGCTGCACGAGGGTTCGACGATCCTCGAACCCACCAGTGGCAACACCGGGATCTCGCTGGCGATGGCCGCGAAACTCAAGGGCTACCAACTGATCTGCGTGATGCCCGAGAACACCTCCGAGGAGCGTCGGTCGCTGTTGCGCATGTTCGGCGCGAAGGTGATCTCCTCGCCGGCCGCGGGCGGATCGAACACCGCGGTGGCCGTGGCCAAGAAGCTGGCATCGGAGAACCCCGACTGGGTGATGCTGTACCAGTACGGCAACGTCGCGAACATCGCCGCCCACTACGAGGGGACCGGCCCGGAGCTCTTCGCCGACCTCCCGGAGATCACCCACTTCGTCGCGGGACTGGGCACCACCGGGACGCTGATGGGCGTCGGACGCTTTCTGCGTGAACGCAATCCGGAGATCGAGATCGTCGCGGCCGAACCCCGCTACGGCGACGAGGTGTACGGCCTGCGCAACATCGACGAGGGATTCATCCCGGAGCTCTACGACGAATCGGTGTTGACGCGCCGGTTCTCGGTCACCGGCGTCGACGCGGTCGCCCGGGTGCGTGAACTGATCGACCTCGAGGGAATCTTCGCGGGCATCTCCACCGGCGCGATCCTGCAGGCCGCGCGCGGTATCGGCCGGCGGGCCATGAAGGAGGGCTCGCGCGCCGACATCGGCTTCGTGGTGCCCGACGCGGGGTGGAAGTATCTGTCGACCGGGGTCTACGAAGGTAGCCTGGACGACGCGGAGCAGGCACTCGAAGGTCAGCTCTGGGCGTGACCGGCCCCCGGGACGCCATCCACAAGAGTCGAGACCCGAAGAGAAAATGGCCATGACGTCGTACACCTCACCGGTCGGGCAGGAGCCGCAGCGGCGCTCCCGCCCGCTCTGGTTGCGTTCGTTGATCACCACCGTGTGCATCATCGCGGCGCTGTTCGTCATCGAGCTGATCGACGCGGCCACCCGGTACGACCTCGACTCCAACGGGATCGAGCCCCGCCAGGTCGACGGACTCGACGGCATCCTCTGGGCGCCGATGCTGCACGCCGACTGGGAGCACCTGTTCGCCAACCTCATGCCCGGGGCGGTGCTCTGTTTCCTGGTGCTGATGACCCAGCGGTTCCTCGTCGTCACCGGCATCATCTGGGTGATCTCCGGTCTGGGAGTGTGGCTCTTCGCCGCGCCCTACTCGATCACCGTGGGCGCGTCGGGCATCATCTTCGGCTGGCTCACCTTCCTCGTCGTGCGCGGACTGTTCAACCGCGACCTGTGGCAGATCCTCGGCGGCGTGGTGCTTTTCCTGATCTACGGCTCGATCCTCTGGGGCGTGCTGCCGACGAATCCGCTCGTCTCGTGGCAGGCGCATCTGTTCGGCGCGATCGCCGGCGTGCTCGCCGCCTGGTTCCTCGCCGCGCGTGACCGCAAGAAGCGGCAGCGCACCGTGACCCCGGGGGTGGCGTCATAGCCGCACAACCCACGGCGCCCGTCTGGGCCGCCGATCCCGAGGCACCCATCGGGATCTTCGACTCCGGCGTAGGCGGTCTGACCGTCGCCCGCGCCATCATGGACCTGCTGCCCGACGAGGACATCGTCTACATCGGCGACACCGCGAACGGCCCATACGGGCCGCTGACGATCCCCGAGATCCGCAAGCACGCCCTCGCGATCGGCGACGATCTGGCCGAGCGGGGTGTCAAGGCGATCGTCATCGCCTGCAACACCGCATCGGCCGCATGCCTACGCGACGCGCGTGAGCGATACGCGCCGATCCCGGTGATCGAGGTCGTGCTCCCCGCGGTGCGTCGTGCGGTGGTCGCCACCAAGAACGGCCGGATCGGTGTGCTCGGCACCGAGGCGACGATCGCCTCACGCGCATACGAGGATTCGTTCGCCGCCGCCCGTGACGCGGTGATCACCGCCGTACCCTGCCCGCGCTTCGTCGACTTCGTCGAACGCGGGATCACCAGCGGGCGGCAGATCCTGGGTCTGGCGCAGGGCTACCTCGAACCCCTCCAGCAGGCCGGCGTCGACACGGTCGTACTCGGCTGCACCCACTACCCGCTGCTGACCGGGGTCCTGCAGCTCGCGATGGGCGACGAGGTGACGCTGGTGTCCAGCGCCGAGGAGACGGCCAAGGACCTCTTCCGCGTCCTCACCGAGAAAGACCTGCTGCATCCGCACACCGGCCGGGAGGCGTCGCGCGTATTCCAGGCGACCGGCGACCCGGAGATGTTCGCGAGATTGTCGCGACGGTTCCTCGGGCCGGTCGTCGGTGCCGTGCAGCACCTTTAGCCGACTCGGGCAATCTTCGCGGCTCACTTGTGACCCGGTAACCCGACAGCAGAAGGCGCGGGCATGGCACAGTAGGGCGTATGCGTCTCACGGTCCTCGGATGTTCGGGCAGTGTGGGCGGTCCGGGGGCGGCGTGCTCGGGCTACCTGCTCTCCGTCCCCGGCGAGCAGCCGGTGCTGCTGGACTGCGGACCGGGGGTGTTCGGCGAGCTGCAGCGGGTCACCGATCCGAACAGCGTCGCGGTGGTGCTCAGCCACCTGCACGCCGACCATTGTCTGGACCTGCCGGCGATGCTCGTCTGGCGACGCTATGCACCGTCGCCGGCGAAGGAACGTGCGCCTCTCTACGGCCCACCGGGCACCGCGCTACGGATCGGTTACGGCTCGTCGGAGTATCCCGGCCAGGTCGACGACATCACCGACACCTTCGACGTCCAGGAGTGGCACGACGGTCTCGAGGTGACCCTCGGGGGCATGCGGATCAAGGCGATGAACGTCAACCACCCCCCGTCCACATTCGGGCTGCGCATCACCGGGCCGGAGGGTCAGGTCATCGCCTACAGCGGTGACACCGCTCCCTGCGACGAACTCATCGACCTCGCCGCCGACGCCGACCTGTTCCTGTGCGAGGCGTCGTGGACGCACTCGCCATCGGAACGCCCACCGGATCTCCATCTGTCGGGGATCGAGGCGGGGGAGGCCGCGACGAAGGCGAATGTGCGGGCGCTGGCGATCACTCACGTGGCGCCGTGGACGGATTCGGCGGAGATCCTCGCCGAGGCGCGCCGTACGTTCTCCGGGCCGGTCGATCTGGTCCGGCAGGGACAGGTCATCGACCTGCTCTAGGGCGCCCTGCGTCAGTGGGTCACAGTCGAGTGGGTCATGAGGCGTCCGACCGTGGTCGTTACAGTTGGACCCGTGACCACACGAGCTGACGGCCGAGCCGACGACGAACTGCGTCCCATCTCCTTCACCCGCGGCTTCACCAGCCATCCCGCGGGATCGGTGCTGGTGGAGTTCGGGCAGACCCGCGTGATGTGCACCGCGAGCGTGACCGAGGGCGTGCCGCCGTGGCGCCGCGGATCGGGCCTCGGCTGGCTGACCGCCGAGTACTCGATGCTCCCGGCGGCCACGCACGAGCGGAACAAGCGCGAATCGGTCAAGGGCTCGATCGGCGGCCGCACCCACGAGATCAGCCGACTCGTCGGGCGGTCCCTGCGGGCCTGCATCGATCTCGCCGCCCTGGGGGAGAACACCATCGCCCTCGACTGCGACGTCCTGCAGGCCGACGGCGGCACCCGCACCGCCGCGATCACCGGTGCCTACGTGGCCCTCGCCGACGCCGTCACCTATCTCCGTGCAGCCGGCAAACTGTCTGACCCCCAACCGCTTTCGTGTGCCATCGCCGCGGTGAGTGTGGGTGTCGTCGACGGCCGTGTCCGTCTGGACCTGCCCTACGAAGAGGACTCCCGGGCCGAGGTCGACATGAACGTCGTCGCCACCGACGCCGGTACCCTCGTCGAGGTACAGGGCACCGGAGAGGGAGCGACCTTCGCACGGTCGACACTCGATGCGCTCCTCGACGTCGCCGCGGTCGGGACACAGAAGCTCTTCGAGGCTCAGCGTGCGGTGCTCGCCGAGCCGTACCCGGGTCAGCTTCCGGGCAACGCCTGATGTCGAAGGTCCTGCTCGCGAGCCGTAACCGCAAGAAGCTCGCCGAGCTGCAGCGCGTCGTCGACGCCGCGGGGATCACCGGATTGCAGATCCTCGGTCTCGACGATGTGCCCGAGTACCCCGAGGAACCCGAGGACGGTGCGACCTTCGAGGAGAACGCGCTGATCAAAGCGCGCTCGGGTGTGCGTGCCACCGGATTGCCCTGTCTCGCGGACGATTCCGGGATCTCGGTGGACGCACTGAACGGTATGCCCGGAGTGCTGTCGGCGCGCTGGTCGGGCAGGCACGGCGACGACCATGCCAACAATGCCCTGCTACTGGCCCAGCTGTCGGACACCCCGGACGAACGACGCGGTGCGGCGTTCGTGTCGGCATGCGCGCTGGTGCTGCCGGACGGGACCGAGACGGTCGTGCGCGGGGAGTGGCGCGGGCGGGTGCTGCGGGCCGAGCGCGGACCGAACGGTTTCGGCTACGACCCGCTGTTCGCGCCCGATGACGAGCCGGCCGCGGGCCGGTCGTCGGCCGAACTCACCCCGGAGGAGAAGGACTCGCTGAGTCACCGTGGCAAGGCGCTGGCACAGCTGGTCCCGGCCCTGCGGGCGCTCGCGAACTCCTGAGCTGGGCCGGTACCCTCGCCGCCACCGCTCCCTGAGGCGCTCGCCGCCACTGCTCCCTGAGGCGCTCGCCGCCACTGCTCCCTGAGGCGCTCGCCGTCCCCGCTCCCTGAGGCGCGAGGAGCGTAGCGACGAGCCTCGAAGGGTCAGAGGTTGAACTGCGCCTTCACTTCCCGGGTGCGCTTGTGCTCGAACCAGAACGACAGGAACGGAATGGTGCCGGCGATCGCGGTGATGATCGTCTTGCCCGCGGGCCAACGCACCTTGATCGCCAGGTCGATCGCCATGATCAGGTAGACGAAGTAGACCCACCCGTGGACGATCGGCACGAAGTCGAGCGCCTTGTTGTCGAAGCCGTACGCCAGGATCAGTTCGGCGACGAGCAGAAGCAGCCAGACGCCGGTGATCCAGGCCAGGACGCGGTACCTCAACAGGGCCCCACGGACCTTCTCCACCGGGGCGGTGCGGGCAGAAGCGGTGGATGCGGTCTCGGTCACTGCGGGCCTTTCGATGACGGGGCGTCGGTGGTGTCGGCCGATCTGAGCTCGGCCAGGTAGCGGTTGTATTCGATGAGTGCTGCGTCCTTGACCGGATCGTGGTCGGTCGCGAGAGACGATGCGCTCGGCGTGGTCGGGCGCTCGGGGAGGATGCCCTCGGGGATCTCGGCCGCGGCACGCGCGTCCGCCGCGGCCTTACGTGCTTCCTCCGGGTCCCTTTCGAGGACGACGAATCGTCGGTAGGCGTAGATCACGGCGATCGCGAAGGCGGGCCACTGCAATGCGTAACCGAGGTTCTGGCCGCTGCCGGATGACGACTCGAAGCGCGACCACTGCCACCAGGCGAGGATCAGACACGCCGCCGCGGCGACCACGGTCAGCACCACGAGAGCCGGCCGGTGCGTGCGACGGGGGGACGAGGACATACCTTTCAAGGTACCTGGCCTGCGATGATCAGAACGCGGCCGGTAGGGTGGTCGCGGTTACAGTGCAGAGCCCGGTTCTACGCCGGGAACGCACCGAGCGCGAGTGGCGGAATTGGCAGACGCGCTGGATTTAGGTTCCAGTGTCTACGGACGTGGGGGTTCAAGTCCCCCCTCGCGCACCGGATTTCGTAGAAGATGTGCGCCGATGGCGCGCATTGCTGCTACGAGACGTTCAGGAGTTCGACGGCGTCGTCGTCGGCGAAGACGATGTCGTGGTCGTCGGTCGAGATCGCCCAGCGCCGCAGCCGGGCGGTGTGATCCTCGTCAATGCGCGCCTCGACGGTCTGGTCGCCGGGAGCGAGGTCGGCGAAGTCGTCGACGATCTCACCCTCGCGCGTCGTGCCGTCCTCCAGCGTCACGCGCACCCGCGACGACACGTGCACACCCTCCAGATCCGCGGCGTCGGCGAGGTCGTCCGCGCCGGACTCCTCGGACTGCTCGGTGGTCGCTTCGTCAACCGGAGCGTCGAGCGGGGTGTCCTCGGCCGTGGCCTCCTCGACCGGGGCCTCCTCGACCGGGGCCTCCTCGACCGGGGCGGCGTCGTCGGTGCTGCTGTCTTCGGCGAGGAGCACCTCCGGGGCGATCTCCACCGTTGCGTCCTCGTCATCGGTCGGCAGATCGGCGTCGACGACATCCTTCTCCGTGTCCACCGCGTCGCTCGCGCGATCGCCGCTGCTCTCCGGTGCGCTCATCGCGTTGCCGTCCTTCCGGTCAGGGAATGTGCTCTCCGGGTGGCCGAACGCACCGAAATGGCACGTTTGACCAGGCCGTAGGGGTGATCATACTGAATACAGGCGTTGTCATCCCGAATGGGACCGAATCGTTGCCGCTCCGGAATTCTTGCCTCTGCCGGATCGGTGCCGGGCCCGGCTCTTCTCGGAGCAGACCCCCAAGCCGTGACAGGTCGACGTCGGCTCGACCTGCAGACCTCGATCGAAGTCTGCACGTCGAGCCGAGATCCACCGGTCCCGGACGGTGGATCCAGGCGTGGGGTCCGGCTGCTGACGACGAGGGTCTCCACGATCGTCGATTGTCGGACGATGAGTAGCCTCGACGAGGTGACAGCGCGACATCCCTCCCCTCATCCGCTCGTCGACGACACGGTCGTCCACCCGCTCACCGACGACACGGTCGTCGACGCCCTGGGTGCCGACCTCCGCGCTGCGGGCTACACGACCGACGGCGTGACCGAACTCCTCGGTGAGGATGTCCACGCCGCACTGCTGCGCGGGGTGTGGTGGCCCGCGGTGGCCGCGACCGCGGCGGAACAGCGCGACGGCGGTGCCGGTGAGTCGCGCCTCGCGACCGTCATCCGGCTCTTCCTGCTCGGTTCGGACGAAGCGGAAGACGTCGTCGCCCAAGCGTTCCCGTCCGCCGGCGTCGACGCACTCGTCGCCCAGGGCGTCCTCACCCGGCTCGACGGCGGAGCGATACGCGCGAGCCTCGACATCCGCCCGCACGCCGACGAGACCCACGACTTCCTCGTCGTAGCGGATCAGGACGCCGCCATGCGGCCCGGTCCCGTGGCCCGCGACCACGTGCTCGGCATCGGTGGGGCCTCGATGTCCCTGGCGCGCGCGATCATTCGCGAACCGGCGCGACGGGCCCTCGACATCGGCACCGGGTGCGGCATCCAGGCGCTGCACCTGAACTCGCACTGCGAGGAGATCGTCGCCACCGACACCAACGAACGGGCGCTGGCACTGGCGCGGGCGACCGCCCGCCTCAACGGGATGTCGTGGGATCTGCGCGCCGGCAGCATGTTCCAACCCGTGGCCGGGGAGCGCTTCGACCTCATCGTCTCCAACCCGCCGTTCGTCGTCGGGACCGGCAGTCAGGACTACATCTACCGGGACTCCGGCGTCGTCGGAGATGCGCTGTGCGAGCAGCTCATCCGCGAGCTGCCGGCGCACCTCAACCCGGGCGGCACCGCCCAGATCCTGGCCAACTGGATCATCCGCGACGGTGCGGACTGGCGTGACCGGGTCCGCGGATGGCTCGACGGAACCGGCCTCGATGCCTGGGTCGTCCAGCGGGAGGCTGCCGATCCGATCAGCTACGTGTCCCTGTGGCTCTCCGACGCCGGGGAGGACGAACAGGCCGCGGCCCGCCGCGGGGAGCAGTGGCTCGAGTGGTTCGACGACAACGACATCGTGGCCATCGGCATGGGTTCCATCACCGTCCGCGCACCGGAGGCGGGGGAGGACCGGGAACCCGACGTCGTGATCGAGGAGATCACCGGTGCCGGTGAAGAGGTCACCGGCCCGGAGGCACAGGCGTTCCTGGCCCGCAGGCGATACCTGCGCGAGACCTCCGACGCGGAACTTCTGGACAAGCGACTCTCGGTCGCGCCGGTGATGCTCGAGGAACACTCGTTGCCCGGCGAGGACGGGTGGCAACAGGTCGGGGCCGCCGTCCGCCGCCCCGGCGGTCCCGCCGCGGTTCTCGGCGTCGACGAGGTGTCACGCGCACTGCTCGCCGGATGTCGCGGGCAGGTTCCGCTCCACGCCCTGATCGAGCTGCTCGCCGGCTTCCACGGTGTCGACGCCGATGCGTTGGCCACCGCGGCACTGCCGGTGGTCCGCGAGGCGATCGGACGCGGGATTCTCTACGAGGCCGACGGAGAGCTGCCGGGGTCGGTCACATCCGTGCGTAACGGGTGAGCCAGTAGCAGTACACGCCGTAGGCGGCGATACCGATCGCAGCGAGGATCATCAGCACCTGTCCGGCGGGCAGCCCGGCCAGTGATTTGACCGTCCCGTCGATCCCGCTCGCCTTCGACGGGTCGGCGGTCGCCACCGCGACGATCACCAGGATGCCGGTACCGATCAGCACGAGCCCCTTGCCGCAGTATCCGACCACCCCGGCGATGGTCGCGGCCCGGTCGCCGGACGCCCCGGCCCGGGATGTCGTGACGTCATCGGAGGTCGAGCGACCGATGGGGGGTTTGAGGTCATCGAGGAACGAGCGGCTCGCGCCCTTGTACACGTGGTAGACGCCGACGCCGATGATGATCAGGCCGGCCACCACCACCACGAACTTCCCACCGCCGGATTCCATCAGGCGTGCGGTGAGTCCGGCGTTCTGCTTTCCGCTCGACTGGCCGTTACCCAGAGCGAATCGCACGGCCGTCCAGGCGAATCCGACGTAGACGACGGCCAGCGACAGTGCTTTCCCGCGGTCCAGCCAGTCCTGGGCACCGTCGTTCTCCTTGCCGGGCTCCGTCGGGTGCGGCCCGAGGATCGCCTCCGCGATGCGCCACAGGGCGAGGCCGGCGAAAGCCGCGGCGGCCACCCACAGCGCGAGCCGGCCCCCGGGGTTGCCGGCGAAGATCCCCAGCGCCCCGGACTGGTCGGCCGTCCCGGTGTCACCGAATGCGAGTCGCACGATGATGTAGGCGATGAGCAGGTGGAGGAGCCCGCTGAGGGCGTGGCCGGCACGCGCCACATGCTCGAACCACGGGCTCTCGGTGGCGCGATCGACCGCGCCGATGACCGGGTTGCCTGACATCGCCGCCGCCTTTCGCCGGGGGGTGAACGAGAGGCCGGCGCCTCGAACGATACGCGCGCTCAGCCGGCGCTCGGGAAGGTTGCGTCGAGAGCCTGGGCGAGGTCGGCGATCAGATCGTCGGCGTCTTCCAGGCCGACGGAGAATCTCAGGTGCCCCCATTGCCGAAACGGCTCGGGATAGACGGCGACGCGAGGGCCTTCGGGTCCGACGTGGACGATGAGCGACTCGTCGTGGCCGAGCGACACCGCCGACGTGATCACCTTCAGGGCTCCGACGAAACGGTTCTGGGTCGCCGAGTCCCCGCGGACGGCGAAGGCCATCATCGCGCCGAACCCGCGTCCGCCGAACTGGCGTGCCGCCAGCTCGTGTTCGGGATGGGAGGTGAGACCGGGATAGCGCACGAAGGCGATGCGCGGATCGGCGTCGAGGAAGGCGGCGACGCGTTCGGCGTTGCGCTGATGTTGGGCCAGTCGCAGCGGCAGGGTGATGGCACCACGGGCGATCAGCCACGCGTTGAACGGAGAGATCACGCCGCCGACGTCGACCATCGCCTGCTCTCTGATCCGGCCGATCAGTTCGGACCGACCGAGCACCGCGCCGCCCATCGCGTCACCGTGACCGTTGATGTACTTGGTCAGCGAATGCACGACGAGGTCGGCGCCGTCGGCGAGCGGCCGGTACAGGGGAGGTGGGGTGAAGGTCGAGTCGACGAGCAGCAGGGCGTCGGCGGAGTGCGCGATGTCGGCGAGCGCCGCGATGTCCCCGACCTTCGTCGTCGGATTCGCGATCGTCTCGACCGCCACCAGCCGCGTGGTGGGACGCAGTGCCGCCCGGACGTTGTCGGGATCGGTGATGTCGACGAAGGTCGCCTCGATCCCGTACTTGTCCGGCAACAGCTCCGCCCACAGCTTCCACGTCGCCTCGTAGGTCGTGTCCGAGACGACGACGTGGTCGCCGGTCGAGAGAAAGGTGAAGAACACCGCGTGCAGCGCCGCGACGCCGGACGCCAGGACCACCGCGTCGTCGGCCTCCTCGAGTGCGGCGAGCTTCTCCTGAAGCGCGACCTGGTTCGCGCCGGTGTTGCGCGTGTAGAACAGCTGCTCGGTACCCGACCAGCTCATCTGTTCCGGTTCGGGCGGCAGGTGATACGAGTTCGCCATCGTGATGGGCGTGCGGACCGACGGACCCGACGAGTCGTTCCCGGAATGCACGCTGCGTGTCATGTCACCGGGGATGGTCTCGCTGGTCATGCATGTGCTCCTGTCGGTTGCGGCTGATCGTCGGCCGGCACTCCGGGTTCGAGATAGGTCTCGACACCAGGGGCGTCGTCGGTGACGGGACCCGGCTCGGCTGCGTCACGGTGTGGCAGGACGCCACGCACGACTCGTCCGGGGACCTTGTGCAGTTTGTCGATGTGGGTGAAGTACCGGAACTCGGCCCACGCCCAGCAGATGCCGAAGACCAGTAGCGCGACGGCCTGCATCGTGATCGTGTCCCACGGGCGGTGAGCGATGTGAATGGGTACGACGACCAGCGCGATCGCCTGGATGACGTACGAGTCGAGGCTCCGGGTCCCGGTCATCACCAGCGGACGCAGCCAGTCGTGATGCCACCACCGGAGCAGCAGCCGGAAGACTCCGTAGATGGCCGGGATCGCCAGATAGGCGCCGATGGCACGCGCGGGCCGGAAGTCCAGCTTGTCGGCGATGGTGGGCTCGAGGTGCGCCCATGGCCCGACGTCGACTCCGTAGTGGAAGAACAGCGCGACCGTCACCGCGACCGCGACGATGACGACGAGCCAGCGGTCGATGAACTCCGGGACACGCCAGCGGGACCAGTTCCAGCCGATCACCACCGACGGGATGAACATGATCTGCCATCCCGCCACGTTCTGGATGTGGGGGGCCGCCTGGTAGGCGCTGACGTAGAACCAGTCCGGGGACCAGACGAGCGAGAGTACGTACAACGCCAGGGAAACGGCGACGGTCCACGCCCACCAGCCACGCTGGAGGAGAGGGAACAGGGCGAACGCCGAGACCATCAGCACCATGTAGAGGAGCAGGATGTTCCCGCCGCTCGGCAGGTACTGCATCGTCACCGAGAGCCAGATGCCGTCGATCCAGCCGTCGACCGGGAGCAGGAGCGTCAGCCAGCGGTGCCCCGCGAGTGCTGCCGCGACGGCGACCAGCGCGATGACCAGCTGACACACATAGAGGACCGCGATCCGTTTGGCCAGCCGGACGTAGGCGTACCGCAACCCGTGGCGCGTCGCCCAGCGCTGGTACACGAGGCCCAGCACGATGCCCGAGAGCATGACGAATGCCGACATGCCGTCGACGTAGGGAAACGCGTGCGTGGGAGACGCCAGCGGGGCGTCGGTGGCGAAGTGTGCGGTGACCATGCTCCAGATCGCCACCCCGCGGGTGGCGTCGATGGCGAGATCTCGGTTCCCAGACCCTCGTTCTTGAGACATTGATCTGAAGATAGAACTCACCGCGGCCCGGAGTCATCCCGGGCCGCGGTGAGTCGTGACGGAAATCGCTGACGAGTGGACGCCTGCGTGTATCCGACGCGGGCGCCTACGTGTAGAGGTCGGCGATCGCCTGCTTGTGCGCGTCGTGGATGACGTTGCGCTTGAGCTTCAGCGTCGGCGTCAGCTCACCGGTCTCGATCGAGAAGTCGGTGTCGAGGATGGTGAACTTCTTGATCGCCTCGGCGTTGGAGACCTTGCTGTTGGCGTCCTTCACCGCGGCGTC
Source organism: Gordonia sp. GONU (assembly GCF_024733855.1). Taxonomy (NCBI): domain Bacteria; kingdom Bacillati; phylum Actinomycetota; class Actinomycetes; order Mycobacteriales; family Gordoniaceae; genus Gordonia; species Gordonia sp. GONU. Next base: position 29,893 of record NZ_JANRHB010000036.1, on the reverse strand, counting down.
GATCTCGGCCTTCAGGTCCGGATTCTCGATCAGCTCCGACAGCGGGGTGTCGGCGGGCAGATGGTGACGCTCCAGCCAGCCCGGCACGGCCTCCGGGTCGATGGTGATCAGTGCGGCGATGAACGGCTTGTTGTCGCCGACCACCAGGCACTGGCTGATCATCGGATGGGCGCGGATCGAGTCCTCGAGCTGAGCAGGGGAGACGTTCTTGCCGCCCGCGGTGACGATCAGCTCCTTCTTGCGGCCGGTGATGAAGAGGTAGCCGTCGTCGAGGGTGCCGATGTCACCGGTGTGGAACCAGCCGTCGCGGATCGCGTCGGCGCTCGCGGCCTCGTTGCGCCAGTAGCCGCCGAAGACGACCGGCCCCTTGAGGAGGATCTCGCCGTCGTCGGCGATGGCGACCGTCACACCGGGAACCGGGCGGCCCACCGAGCCGACCTTCTGGTGTTCCTCGTTGTTCGCGGTGACCGCGGCCGTGGTCTCCGACAGGCCGTAGCCCTCGTAGACCGGGATGCCGACGCCGCGGAAGAAGTGGCCGAGGCGGGCGCCGAGCGGTGCACCACCGGAGATCGCACCCTCACACTGGCCGCCGAGAGCTGCACGGAGCTTGCCGTAGACGAGCTTGTCGAACAAGGCGTGGCGGAGCTTCAGGCCGAGGCCGACCTTGCCGTCCTCGGTGGCCTTGCTGTACTCGATGGCGGTGTCGGTTGCCTTCTCGAAGATGGAGCCCTTGCCGCCGTCGTAGGCCTTCTGCTTGGCCGAGTTGTAGACCTTCTCGAACACGCGCGGCACCGACAGCACGTAGTGCGGCTTGAAGACCGCGAAATCGTTGACGAGATTGGCGATGTCGTTGGTGTGGCCCAGGATGACCCCGTTCTCCACGCTGGCCACCGCGATGACGCGTGCGAAGACGTGGGCGAGCGGGAGGAACAGCAGAGTGGTCTTGCCCTCCGCCAGACCGGCGCCGACGGCGTCGCGGGTGGCGGCGCACTCGGCCATGAAGTTGGCGTGGGTGAGCAGGACACCCTTCGGACGACCGGTGGTGCCCGAGGTGTAGATGAGGGTCGCGGCATCGGACGACAGCGAATTCGCGTAGCGGCGGTCGAGTTCGTCGTCGGCCGTCTTCGCGCCGCGCTTGGTGATCGTCGGCAGCGCGTGCTCGTCGATGACCAGGGTTTCCTTGAGTGTCGGCGTCTCGTCGATCACCCGGATGTGCTTGGTGTAATGGCCTTGGTCCTCGACGAAGAGGAGCTTGGCTCCGGAGTCCTCGAGGATCCATTGCACCTGATCGGGGGCCGAGGTCTCGTAGATGGCGACGGTGCACGCGCCCGCGCGCCAGATGGCGTAGTCGAGAACGGTCCACTCGTACCGCGTCGACGACAGGATCGCCACGCGGTCGCCGGGCTCGATGCCCGACGCGACGAGTCCCTTGGCGACCGCGTCGACCTCGTCGGCGAAGTGCTTCGCGGTGACGTTGATCCACTGATTGTGGGAGCGCTTGCGGAAGAGAGGCATCGTGGGCCGCTCGGTCCGATAACGAAGGATCGAGTCGACGAGGTTCGCCTTCTCGTCGATCGTGAGATCAGACGGGGTGGCGTACTGCTGCTGCATGGCACTCCTGTGACGGCAACTATATCTGGACATTTCCGGCGTCAGTTCCGCGGTGACCGGGCACTACGCCGTTTGAGTGGCACTGACAGTACCAGTATCGGTGTGATGCATCACACGTGCCGCCAATAGTGCCTTACTCGCTGTTCAGCTGCGCTATGTGACGCGATCGTGGCACGATGCCGACATTCCGGGGTGGTGCGATTACAGTTGAGTCCGATGAATGAGACCCGCGCATGAGCACTTCCGAACAAGGCGAGCACAGCGCGCCGGCTGACACCTCCGCACAAGACGCCCCTGGTGGTTCGTTCGACGATCTCGGCATCGAGCCGCGAGTCCGCGCCGCGATCACCGACGTCGGCTACGAGACCCCCTCGCCGATCCAGGCGGCGACGATCCCGCCGCTGATGGACGGCCGCGACGTCGTCGGCCTGGCGCAGACCGGCACCGGCAAGACCGCCGCCTTCGCGATCCCGATCCTCTCGCGGCTCGACACCTCCGCCCGCACGCCCCAGGCACTGATCCTCGCGCCCACGCGTGAACTGGCTCTGCAGGTGTCCGAGGCCTTCGGTCGCTACTCCGCGCACATGCCCGAGGTGAAGGTCCTGCCGATCTACGGCGGACAGTCCTACGGTGTGCAGCTCGCGGGCCTGCGGCGCGGCGCGCAGGTGATCGTCGGCACGCCCGGTCGTGTCATCGACCACCTCGACAAGAAGACCCTCGACATCTCCGGACTCGAGTTCCTCGTGCTCGACGAGGCCGACGAGATGCTCACGATGGGCTTCGCCGAGGACGTCGAGCGCATCCTCGCCGAGACTCCGGACACCAAGCAGGTCGCTCTGTTCTCCGCGACCATGCCCAGCTCGATCCGCCGGCTCGCCCAGCGCTACCTGAAGTCGCCGCAGGAGATCACCGTCAAGTCCAAGACGGCGACCGCGCAGAACATCACGCAGCGCTATCTGCAGGTGTCCCACCAGCGCAAACTCGACGCGCTGACCCGATTCCTCGAGGTCGAGGAATTCGACGCGATGATCGTGTTCGTCCGCACCAAGCAGGCGACCGAGGAACTCGCGGAGAAGCTCCGTTCGCGCGGACTGTCGGCGGTCGCTATCAACGGCGACCTCGCTCAGGCGCAGCGCGAGCGGACCATAAACCAGCTCAAGAACGGCTCGATCGACATCCTCGTGGCCACCGACGTGGCAGCCCGTGGTCTCGACGTCGACCGCATCTCGCACGTCGTCAACTACGACATCCCGCACGACACCGAGTCGTATGTGCACCGCATCGGACGCACCGGCCGCGCCGGACGTTCGGGCAACGCGCTGCTCTTCGTCTCGCCGCGTGAGCGCCACCTGCTGCGCGCCATCGAACGGGCGACGCGTCAGGAACTGACCGAGATCGGCCTGCCCAGCGTCGACGACGTCAACGCGCAGCGCGTCGCGAAGTTCGGTGAGTCGATCACCCAGAACCTCTCCTCGGACAATCTGGACCTGTTCCGCGGACTCATCGAGAACTATGCCCGCGACAACGACGTGGCGATGGCCGACATCGCTGCCGCGCTGGCCCTCGAGACACGCGACGGCGGATTCCTCCTGTCGCCCGATCCGCCGGAGTCGGAGAAGCGGGCGAACCGTGAACGGGAGCGCACCCCGCGCCGGCCCGGTGCGAACTTCGCCACCTACCGCATCGCGGTCGGCCGCAAGCACAAGGTGTCCCCGGGTGCGATCGTCGGCGCGATCGCGAACGAGGGCGGCCTGACCCGCGCGGACTTCGGCAACATCAGCATCCGCGACGACTTCAGTCTCGTCGAGCTGCCCGACGACCTCGACAACGAGACCCTGTCGTCGCTCCGCCACACCAAGATCGGTAAGAACCCGATCGACATCCGGAAGGACCTCGGCTCCCCGCGCACCCGCGGCGGCAAGCGCGGTGGACCGCAGGGTGGGCGTGACAACTGGGGCAAGCGGCCGTCGCCGCGGGTCGCGGGTCGCGGTCGCCGGTCCTGATACCGCGCTGAGCTGAGCGGGGGTTTTCGCTCAGCGTTCCGCAATGACAGTGACGGAACTTGTCAAACCGAGATCATTCCGTAACCTTGAAGCGGGGGTCTTCAAGGTGTCCATCCCGATCGGCGGATACGCCGGTGGATGTGACAGACGATTACGAGTGAGCACAGGATTGGTGAGTCACCAGTGTCAGTGGTGAGTGCAATTTCAGCAGCCGAAGCAATTGACCACAGCCGCGCAGGGAACGCGGTCATGGTGGATGCCCGCCCGCAGGTGGTGCGCCACCAGGGCAGTCTTCCCGGTGCCTTCGTGGTCGAACCCAGCGAGCTTCCCGACCTCCTGAGTCCCACCCCGACCGGAACCTTCCCGGTCATCCGGGACGCCGGTGAGGCGCGACGCAAAAAGATCGCGCGAGACACGGAGATCGCCGTGGTGTCGGTGAGTTCGGAGGCGCCGCGGATCGCCGAGCAGATCGCCGACCTGGGGTACACCAACGTCCGCTACGTCGACGGCGGGTACCGGGCACTCCGCTCGACCACCTGAGAGGTTCCACCACCGTTCCTCTGACCAGCGGCTTGGTAGCGTAGGAACGCCGGCTACGAGAGGAACCCATCGGATGCAGGATGACACTCGCGAGACGCTGCGAGACCAGGTCACCCGGCTGATGGCGTTCCTGCGGGACGTCGTCCGCTCGCGCTCCGGGGATGTCCGGGACATCGACGACCACGCCGGCCACGTCTGGGTCGGCGCCTCGACGCCGGTCCCGGTACGGCCCGCGGCCGCACCGGGTCAGGTCGTCGTCGAGATCGGTTCCGCCGACGCGGTCCACGCCGATGTCGCACGCCTCGTCGACGAACTGTCCGCGAGTCCCGAGACGCTCGAACTCGTCCTGGCCAACGCTCTGGTCACGGTCCACGACGATGCCGGCGCCGAACCCCTGGTCCGCGAGCATCTGCTCACCCAGGCCGTGGTCGCCGACCGCGACGGGTCCGGCGCCATCCGGCTGTCACTCGGCGCGGGATCCGCGCCGACGATGCACGACACCCATCTCCTCGCCGCGGTCGACGGACTGGAACTCGCGGGAGCGGTGAAGACCCGGACCAGACTCGCCGAGCAGCCGTCCGTGGTCGCGAAGAAGGTCACCGACCTCGTGGGTGAGTGGCTGGGCGAGATCGAGATCGACGCGGACCGCGCCACCCTCGCGCTCGACATGCGGCCGGCGATCGTCCTGCGGCGCCGCGGCGTCGAGAACTCGCTCGCCTTCTACGACGAGATCATCGACGACCTGCGCGACGAGGACTCGAGCGTGCCCGTCGGTCTGGCCCAGCTCGTCAAGCCGATCGACGCCGAGGACCGGCTCGCCGCCCTGGACGACCCCGATGTGCTCTCGCCCCAACGTCTCATCGCCGACGCGCTCTTCCCGCTGCCGTCGAACGTCGAGCAGCGGGACGTGCTGGTCCGGCTGGGCAACGACAGCGGCGTGGTGGTCGAGGGACCGCCCGGGACGGGCAAGACGCACACCATCGCCAACGTGACGTCGGCGCTGCTGGCGAAGGGTCAGCGCGTGCTGGTCGTCAGTGAGAAGGCGCACGCGCTCCACGTGCTGCGGGACATGCTCCCGCCCGCGCTGCGGGAACTCACGGTGTCGATCGCCGACATCTCCCAGGACCGTGCCGAGACCATCGTGTCGGTGGTCGAGAACCTCGCCGCACGCAAGTCGGCGTTCTCGATGTCCGTCGCCGACGCCGAGATCGCCGACCTCGAGGCCCGCCGCGACCACGCCCTGCACCAGCGCGACCAGATCATGCGTGCGCTCTGGGATCTCCGGGCGGGTGAGACCGAGGTCCACGAGTGGGTGGCGGGGGACTACCGCGGCACCCCGGCGGAGATCGTCCGCCAGGTCAAGCGCGACGCCGAGCGCTATGACTGGATGCCACCGGGACTCGACGGTGCGGTCCCGCCGCTCGACTCCGCGGAGTTCTCCCGGCTCGTCGAACTGCTGAAGGTGACCGGCGGCGACACCGGGCGGCTGACCCAGCGGTTCCCCGACCTCGCCGGCCGTCTGCCGGAGCCCACCGAGATGGACACCATCTGCGCGCGGATCGCCGCCCGCCCGCACGAACCCCATCACGGCGCAGAATCGTTGCTCCCGTCTCTCGACGGCGTCGACAGCGAACGACTGCTCTCCATCAAGCAGCTCTGCGAGGAGCTGGGTGTGGCCGCCGGTGAGGTGTCGTCGTTCCCCGCTCCGATGGTCGACATGGCCGACCGTCTGCTGGCAGGCCGCGCAGCCCACCTGTGGTCGCGGGTGACGACCCTGTCCCCGGTGATCGCCGAAGCCGCTCGGCGCGACCGCGAGCTGGGCGCACACACGGTCCTCGTCGACGGAGACCGACCGGGCGATGCGGCGTTGTTCGACGCGGCGGCCGACCATCTGGCGGACGGCGGCCAGTGGCGGGGCCGGCTACGTCGATCTCCGCAGCAGCGAGCGGTCGAGGAATCGCCGGTGCGGGCGACGGTCGACGGTCGTGTCCCGACCGACGAGGCATCGTTGCGGCGGGTCGCCGACCACCTGACGGTCGTCGACGCCGTCCATCAGGTCCATCGCATCCTGGCCGATCTCCATGTACCCGTCGACGCCTCCGGGTCCCGGTCCGCGCAGGTCGATCAGCTCGTCCGGCTCGACTCCCAGCTGGCGTGGATCTCACGGCTGGTCACCGGCCGTGACCGCCTCGTCCACGAACTCGAGGCCATCAGCCCCGGCGGCCCGCGACCCCGCAGCGTCGCCGAGATCGCCGAGGTGGCCAAGCAGGCCGGGTCGATCGCGGCCGCCAACGACGCCGCCCTGGCCGAACGTGAGCTCGCCGACTGCGCCTACGGGCTCGCCGCCGAGCTGGAGAAAGGTCCCTCGCCCGAGGGGGACGCGCTGCTCGCCGCGCTCGGTAGCGCCGATGCCGACGCGATCCGTTCGGCGCGCAGGGCATTCCTCCGGGCCCAGGAGCAGGCGAACGCCGAGACCGCCCTCGATCTGCTCGAACTGCGTCTGAAGAGTCGCGCCCCGGAACTGGCCCGGACGATGTGGGCGACGCCCTCCGATCCGGTCTGGTCGGATCGTGCGCGGGAGATGTCCGCCGCCTGGGCGTGGAGGTACGCCCACACCTGGGTGTCCGAGCGCAGCGATCCGCATTCCGAAGCCCGGATACAGGCCGACCTGGATGCCATCGAGGTCGACATCGCCCAGTTGACCACCCGGCTCGCCTCGGCACGTGCCTGGCGGGAGTTGCTGGTGCGCACCACGACCGGCGAGATCCAGGCGCTGCAGTCCTACCGCGACCACATGATCAACCTCGGCAAGGGATCGGGTAAGCACGCGAACCGCTTCCGGCGTGCGGCGCGCGAGGCGATGTCGGTGGCGCAGAACGCGATCCCGGCCTGGATCATGTCGATCAGCCAGGTGGCGGAGACGCTTCCGCCGCGGCGGCACTCCTTCGACGTCGTCATCGTCGACGAGGCGTCGCAGGCCGACATCACGAGTTCCTTCCTGCTGTGGCTCGCGCCTCGGATCATCGTCGTCGGCGACGACAAGCAGTGTGCGCCGGTGGGACTCGCGGGCACCACGCTCGACGACGCCTTCGCCGAACTCGATGCGGCGCTCCCGGATCTGCCGACCTACCTTCGTGACGGACTCACCCCGCGGTCGAGTCTGTTCTCGTTGCTCCGCAGCCGGTTCGGCAACGTGGTCGGGCTGCGCGAGCATTTCCGGTCGATGCCGGAGATCATCGAGTTCTCGTCGCAGCAGTTCTACGGCAACGCGCCGTTGATCCCGGTGCGGCAGTACGGTTCGGACCGACTCGAGCCGTTGCGGACAGTCGCCGTCGACGGTCAGGCCACCGGAAGCGGATCCGGACTGGTCAACGACGCCGAGGTGGAGGCGATCGTCGAGGCCCTCCGGCGGTGTCTGGGCGATCCTGCCTACGACGACCGGGATTTCGGCGTGATCGCACTGCAGGGCACCAAGCAGGTCGAGGCGCTCGAACGGGCCCTGCGTGAGGGACTCGACGCGCAGGCGTGGCGCACCCGGCGCATCCGGGTGGGCACCCCGCCCGACTTCCAGGGCGACGAGCGCCACGTCGTCTTCCTGTCGATGGTGGTCTCCGACCCATCGGCGATCTCGGCACTGACCCGCGCCGAGTCGCAGCGACGGATCAACGTCGCGGCCACCCGGGCCATGGACCAGGTCTGGCTGTTCCACTCGATCGGCCTGGACGACCTGCGGCACAACGATCTCCGGTACTCGTTGCTGTCGTACTTCACCGCCCACGAGGGTCTCGCGATCAGCCCGATGCCGACCGACGTGCCCGACGATCGTCGTGTCGAACCCTTCGACAACCTGCTCGAACAGCGGGTGTTCAACCGCCTCGCGGCACTCGGCTATCACGTCACCCCGAAGGTGACCGTCAACAACCGCATCATCGACCTGGTGGTACTCGGCGCCGACGCGCGGATGGCCGTCGAATGCGATCCCGACGCGTTCCCGGGGACCGGGCGTCAGGCCCGTTCGGATCTGGAGCGCGAGCGTGAATTGCGGCGCTGCGGATGGGAATTCGCGCGGGTCCGCGAGTCGGAGTTCGAACTCGATCCGGACCGGGTGATCGACGCGGTGGCCGCGGCCCTCGAGGCGCGCGGCTGCAAGCCCGGTTCGCTCACCGAGCGGCCGGCCGCGGAGGACGCGCCGACGTGGACCCCGATCGACCTGACCGTGGGTGATTGAACGCGGGAAGTGACGCGGGTCGTCAGTCCAGCGCGCGGAGCAGGGCCGGCAGCCCCGCGGCGGCCGGGACCCGCAGACTGTGGGTGACCAACTCGGACACCGACGATTCGGCGGGATTGAACTCGATGACCGGGATGCCTTCGCGTACAGCACGTTCGGGTAGTGACGCGGCCGGGTAGACGATGCCGCTCGTGCCGACGACGATCACCACCTCACCCGCGCGGAACGCCTGATCGGCGCGCTGCCAGTCGTCGGTCGGCAGTGCCTCGCCGAACCAGACGACACCGGGGCGGACGTCGCCGCCGCAGCGCGGACAGGTCGGCGGCGTCACCCGGGGTTGCACGTGTTCGGTGTCGGGATCGGTCGGTGAGGGCCGTGCGTCCGGGCCGTCGTAGGGGGTGTGGCACACCGAGCAGCGCGGCGCGAAGAGGCTTCCGTGGAGGTGGCTGACCACGTCGCTTCCGGCGCGCTCGTGCAGGTCGTCGACGTTCTGGGTGACGACCATGACGGTGCGGGAGGCGCCGAGTTCGGCGAGTGCGCGGTGTCCGGCGTTCGGTTCGGCGGCAAGGACCTCGCGGGCGCGCCAGCGGTACCAGCCCCAGACGAGGGCGGGGTCTCGTTCCCACGCCTCCGGGGTGGCGAGTTCGGCCGGATCGAAGGTCTCCCACAGTCCGGTCTGCGCGTCGCGGAAGGTCGCGATCCCGCTCTCGGCGGACATGCCGGCCCCGCTGAAGACGGTGATCCACTCGGCGTCCCGGACGAGATCGATCACCGCCTCGGGGATGATCAGGCCGGTCATCCCGTGGCCTCGAGGGATGCGCGGACGAGGTCGGCGGTCTCGTCGGGGTTCGGGTCGCGGCGCACGACGAGCCCCTTGGCGAAGCTGAGCTTGTCGCCGTCGCGGCGGGGCACGACGTGCAGATGGGTGTGGAGGACGGTCTGGAAGGCGGCCCGGCCGTCGTTGAGGGCCAGGTTGACCCCGTCCGCGGCCATCGGTCCGGACCTCATGGCCGACCCGACCCGCTGGCCGGCGGCGAAGAGGGCCGCCCCGAGGGACGGGTCGAGGTCGTCGAGGCCGGACGAGTGGACGCGGGGGACCAGCAGGGTGTGCCCGCGTGTGATCGGCCGGATGTCGAGGAAACCGACGACATCGTCGTCGGAGTAGACGATCCGGCCCGGAGCCGTGCCCGCGACGATGGCGCAGAAGATGCAACTGCTCATGCGCCCGACTCTAGGGCACGGGCGATGTGTGCCGGGGCACCTCGCGACGGACGCAGACTCACCGACGGAACGCCGGCGTGGCCCGGATCACATCACGGTTTCATAACGGTTGACCGAGCGCGCGCTCGGCCGTCGACCCGCCGCCGGGTACGTTGCCTGGCCTGGCGGTTTCGCAACCCTTCGGATGGTCGTTGACATGGTGTTTCAAGTTACCCACGGGGTTACTGATGGGTATACCGGTAGGTCACCCGGAAACATGAGGAATCCCTCACTTTCGTGTGTCATCATGGGTGTCACGTTCACGTCCCAGACGACTCCTCAACGAGCCGGGGATTGTCAATGTCCATGTGTGGCAGGCGTGTCCATCCGTTGTACCCGTTAGTTCCGATCAGGCAGGGCTGCCGAGGTCGTTGTCGCCTGCGATGCCCCCGGTGTCGTGGACGACCCCGTTCTCATCGACGAGGAATTCGCCGGCGCTCCCGCCTGCACCCAACACTCCGCCGACCACCGAGACCGACCACCACAGAGGAGTACTCGTGACCGTCGACCAGTTCCGTACCGGCTCGCAGGGCGCCGCCAACGCCGAGCGCCCCACCACCACCCTCATCGACCGGCTCGCCCAGGGTGAGCCCTACGCGATCAGTTTCGGCGGTCAGGGCGGCGCGTGGCTGCCGACGCTGGCCGAGCTGGTCGTAGACGCCGACCTCGAACACCGGATCGCCGCCATCGTGGAGGCCGCGGAACAGCTCGTCGCGCCGGTCGCCGACGACCTCGTCGTCGCCCGCGCCGAGGGCTTCCACCCGCTCGCGTGGGTTCACGCACACGACGCAGGCGAAGAGGTGCCGACCGAGGCCGCACTCGCCGACTTCACGCTCTCGGGTCCGGGAGTGCTGCTGACCCAGCTCGCCGCCATCGAGGCGCTGCGCAAGCAGGGGCTCGACACCGCCACCCTCCCGCCCAACGCCGTCATCGGACATTCGCAAGGCTCCCTGGCCACCGACGCGGTCGGAGCCGAGGGAAGCGCCGCGGAGGCCGGACAGGGCCTGCTGCTCGCCGTCGCCCACCTCATCGGCGCCGCAGGTTCACTGATCGCGCGCCGCCGCGGACTCGGTGTCACCACCGACGGCGCGCCGATGCTCGCGGTCAACAACGTCACCCCGGCGCGCGTCGACGAGATCCTCGACCAGTACCGCGCCGGTCTGGCCGAGAGCGACCTGGCCACGGCGCCCGTGGTGTCGATCAAGAACAGCCGCAATGCACTCGTGCTCTCCGGCGCCCCCCGTCACCTCGCCGGCTTCGTCGCCCTCTGCGAGCGCATCGCCGCCGCCGAGGCAGACGAGCGCAAGCGCAAGCTGACCGGCGGCGCGCCGTTCGCCCCGAAGTTCGACCACCTGCAGGTGTCGGTCGCCTTCCATCACCCCAACATGGCCGAGGCCGTCGAACTCGTCGGTGAGTGGGCCGACCGCTGCGGCATCGACCGCGAGCTCGCCACCCGCCACGCCCACGACATCCTCGTCGCGCACGTCGACTGGGTCTCCTCCGTCGACGAGGTCGTCGCCGGCGGCGCCAAGTGGATCCTCGACTTCGGTCCCGCCGACATCGCGACCCGTCTCACCTCCTCGCTCGTCCGCGGTCAGGGCGTCGGCCTCGTCCCCGCGGCGCTGCGCGTCGGGCAGCGCAACCTCTTCAGCCCGGGCGGCGTTCCCGAGGTCGCCGCCCCGTGGTCGCAGTTCACCCCCACCCTCGTCGAGCTGCCCGACGGTCGCACCGTCGTCGAGACCGCGTTCACGCGTCTCACCGGTCGTTCGCCGATGCTGCTCGCGGGCATGACCCCGACCACCGTCGACCCGGCGATCGTCGCCGCCGCCGCCAACGCCGGCCACTGGGCCGAGCTCGCCGGCGGTGGGCAGGTCACCGAGGACATCTTCGCCCGCAACATCGCCACCCTCACCGATCTGCTCGAGCCGGGCCGGGAGGCACAGTTCAACGCGCTGTTCCTCGACCCCTACCTGTGGAAGCTGCAGCTCGGCGGCAAGCGCCTGGTGCAGAAGGCCCGCGCCCAGGGCGCACCGCTCGACGGCGTCATCGTCTCGGCCGGCATCCCCGAGCTCGAGGATGCGGTCGCCCTGGTCGATGAGTTCGTCGAGGCCGGACTCCGCTTCGTCGCCTTCAAGCCGGGCACCGTGGAGCAGATCCGCTCGGTCGTCCGGATCGCCGCGGAGGTCCCGCACCACCCGATCATCGTCCAGATCGAGGGCGGCCGCGCCGGTGGCCACCACTCGTGGGAGGACCTCGACGACCTGCTGCTGGCCACCTACGGCGAACTCCGTGCCCGGCCCAACGTCGTCATCTGCGTCGGCGGTGGCATCGGCACCCCGGAGCGGGCCAGCGAATACCTGACCGGCGTCTGGTCGACCGGTTACGGCTACCCGCTGATGCCGCTCGACGGCATCCTCGTCGGCACCGCGGCGATGGCCACCAAGGAGGCCACCACCACGCCCGAGGTCAAGCAGCTGCTGGTCGAGACCGCCGGTATCGACGAGTGGATCGGAGCGGGCCACGCCACCGCCGGAATGGCTTCCGGCCGTTCGCAGCTCGGCGCCGACATCCACGAGGTCGACAACACCGCCTCGCGTTGTGGCCGTCTGCTCGACGAGGTCGCCGGTGACGCCGAGGCCGTCGCCGCCCGCCGCGACGAGATCATCGCGGCGATGGCGGACACCGCCAAGCCGTACTTCGGCGACGTCGCCACGATGACCTACCGCGAATGGCTCGAACGCTACGCCACCCTCGCGGTCGGCGATGCACACGGCGATCAGCATCCGTGGGCCGACATCACCTGGCAGCAGCGTTTCGTCGAGATGCTGCAGCGCACCGAGGCCCGCATGCACCCGCAGGACTCGGGCCCGATCCCGACGATGTTCGCCGACCTGTCCGCCACCGACGATCCGCACGCCGCGATCGACGCGCTGGGCAGCGTCTACCGCGAGATCGACACCGACATCCTGCATCCCGCCGACGTCGCGTTCTTCCTCGAGCTCTGCCGCACCCCGGGCAAGCCGGTCAACTTCGTGCCGGTCATCGACAAGGACGTGCGCCGCTGGTGGCGTAGCGACTCGCTGTGGCAGGCCCACGACGCGCGCTACGGCGCCGATGCCGTCTGCGTCATCCCGGGCCCGGTCGCCGTCGCCGGCATCACCCGCGTCGACGAGCCGGTCGGCGAACTGCTGGACCGCTTCGAGGCCCGAGTCGTCACCGATCTGCTGACCGCAGGGGTGCGTTCGGCGCAGGTCGCCTCCCGACATCGCGCGGGACTGGTCCCCGACGCCGGTGTCCTGACCGCGGTCCTGGAGTCCGATGACGTGAGCTGGGCGGGGCGGATCGTCCCGAGCCCGGTCGCGCTCCTCGGTGACCGCGACGCCTGGTCGGTGGTCGCCCCCGAACGTGCCGAGCACGAGCCCACCGGTGCGGTGATCGAGCAGGTCGGTTCGGAGCACGGCGTGACCCGCTTCGATCTCGTGGTCCCGATCTCCGGTGCGGCTGTGCGTATCCCGCTGCTCGCCGGCCTCGGTGTGCGGGACGGGGGCTCGCCCGTCGTCGGACTCGACGACGCCGCCGGCGCGATGACCGAGATCCTCACCGTCGCCGCGGGCGGCGACCTCGCCGAGGTGACCGACGGCACCGCGACCACCTCCATCACCTGGCAGCCGGACTCGGTGGCCGACCACGCGTCGGTGACCGGCTTCTCCCTGCCCGCGAACCTGCGCCCGACCACGCCGACGGAACCCTTCGGCTTCGCCGTCCCCGACACCCTGGTCGGCGCCTGCTGGCCGAGCGTGTTCAGTGTCATCGGTGCGGCCCGCACGGAGACCGGCGCACCGGTCGTCGAGGGCCTGCTCGACCTGGTCCACCTCGACCATGCGATCGCCCTCACCGGTGAAATCCCCACGGAGACCGCCGAACTGACGATCACCGCGCGGACCGGAGCGGTGCGCGACTCCGAGGTGGGGCGTGTCGTCGAGGTCTCGGTCGAGATCGCCGGACCGGCCGGACCGATCGCCACCCTCGAGGAGCGGTTCGCGATCCGCGGACGCCTCGGTGCGGCCGAGCTCACCGACCCACTCCGGGCGGGCGGTGCACCGACGGCCGAGCAGTCGGCCACCCGCAAACTGCTCCGCTCGGCCACCATCACCGCGCCGAACCGGATGCACGGTTTCGCCGTCGTCTCCGGTGACCGCAACCCGATCCACACCGACGCCTCGGCCGCCAAGCTGGCCGGACTCGGTGAGCCGATCGTGCACGGCATGTGGCTGTCGGCCGCCGCTCAGCAGGTCGTCACCGCCACCGACTCGAAGAACCCGACGCCGTCGGCGCGTCCGCTGATCGGATGGACGGCACGTTATCTGGGCATGGTGCGCCTCGGCGACACCATCACCGTGCGCGTCGACCGCGTCGGTCTCGACAACGGCCGCGAGGTCGTCGAGGTCAGCGCCAAGGTCGGGGACAACCTGGTCATGAGCGCCACCGGCCTGCTGGCCGCCCCGCGGACCGTCTACGCGTTCCCGGGCCAGGGCATCCAGAGCAAGGGCATGGGCCTCGACGCACGGTCGCGCTCGAAGGCCGCCCGCAAGATCTGGGACCGCGCCGACAAGCACACCCGCCAGGCACTCGGCTTCTCGATCCTGGCCGTCGTGCGGGACAACCCGACGACCCTGGTCGCCAACGGCACCACCTACAACCATCCCGACGGCGTGCTGTACCTGACGCAGTTCACCCAGGTCGCCATGGCGACCCTCGGTGTCGCGCAGATCGCCGAGCTCAAGGAAGCCGGCGGGTTCGTCGAGGGCGCCATCACCTGTGGTCACTCGGTCGGTGAGTACAACGCACTCGCGGCCTGTGCCGGAGTCCTGCCGCTCGAGGCCGTCCTCGAGGTCGTGTTCCAGCGCGGCGAGGCCATGCACCATCTCGTTCCCCGAGATGAGCAGGGCCGCAGCGACTACCGCATGGCCGCGATCCGGCCGAGCCAGTTCGGACTCGCCGATGCCGACGTGACCGGCTTCGTGGCCGGCCTCGGCGAGGAGATCGGGGAGTTCCTCGAGGTCGTCAACCTCAACCTGCTCGGTTCGCAGTACGCGATCGCCGGAACGGTCCGCGGCCTGGAACACCTCGAGGCCGAGATCGACCGTCGCCGTGCTGAGTTCGGCGGCAAGCGGGCCTTCATCGTCATCCCGGGTATCGACGTCCCGTTCCACTCCAGCGTGCTGCGCGCGGGTGTGCCGGAGTTCCGCGGCAAGCTCGAGGAACTGCTGCCCACCGACATCGACATCGACATCCTGATCGGTCGCTACATCCCGAACCTGGTGCCGCGCCTGTTCAACCTCGGACGCGATTTCGTCGAGGAGATCGCGGCACTCGTGCCGTCCGATCCGCTGAACGCCGTTCTCGCCGACTGGGACTCCTGGACCGCGAAGCCCGCCGAGCTGGCCCGTGTCCTCCTGATCGAGCTGCTCGCCTGGCAGTTCGCGAGCCCGGTGCGCTGGATCGAGACCCAGGACCTGTTGTTCAGCGGTCCGGAGCGCAACGGTCTCGGCGTGCAGCGCTTCGTCGAGATCGGTTTGAAGGGTGCCCCCACCCTGACCGGTCTGGCGAACAACACCCTCAAGCTCGACGACTACGCCTCGGCCACCACCGAGGTCGTGAACGTCGAACGCGACTCCGACGTGATCCTGGCCAAGGACGCCGGCCACGAGCCGGACGAGGACGAGATCGACGCCCCCGCAGCGTCGGCCGACGCTCTGGCGGAGGCGGCGCCCGCCGCGGCGGCACCGGCTCCGGCGGCAGCTCCGGCCGCCCCCGCCGGCGGCCCGCGTCCCGACGACATCGCCTTCACCCCATCGGATGCGGTGAAGTCCGTGATCGCGCTGTGGACCAAGATGCGCGTCGACCAGATCGGTGCGGCCGACACCATCGAGGCGCTGTGTGACGGTGTGTCCTCGCGTCGCAACCAGCTCCTGCTCGACATCGGCGGCGAGCTCGGACTCGGCGCCATCGACGGTGCGGCCGAGGCCGACATGGTCGCACTGGCATCGACCGTGGAGACCCTGGCGCGCGGCTACCGGCCGCTGGGTCCGGTCCTGACCGACGCCGTCAGCGACCAGATCCGCAAGGTCCTCGGCCCAGTGGGCAAGCGCCAGAACTACATCACCGACCGGGTCGCCAACGTGTGGCAGCTCGGACCCGGCTGGGGCCTGCACGCGACCGTGGCGCTCGCCCTCGGTACCCGGGACGGTGCCTCGGTCCGCGGCGAGGCACTGGGCAACCTGCTCGACGGCCCGGTCGCCAACGCGGACGCGCTCGACACGCTGATCGACAAGGCGGTCACCGCCGTGGGTGCCGAAAAGGGTATCGCGGTGAGCAAGCCCGCCGGCGAATCCGGCGGCGGCGCAACGGTTGACGCGGCCGCTCTCGGTGAGTTCACCGAGCAGATCACCGGTCGCTCGGGAGCGCTGGCCTCGGCGGCCTACACGGTGTTGGAGAAGCTGGGACTCGCCGAGGTCGCCGACCTCGCCGAGGCCGCGGCCGACCCCAACGCCGAGCTCGCCGAACTCGTCAGTGCCGAACTCGGATCGGACTGGGCGCGCACCGTCGCACCGGCGTTCGACGACGCCAAGATCGTCCTGATCGACGACCGGTGGGCAACCGCCCGTGAGGATCTCGTCCGTCTCTGGCTGACCGACGAGCACGAGCTCGACGCCGACTTCGAGAAGGTCGTCGGCGGGTTCGTCGGAGCCGGGGACACCGTCGCCGAACACGCCACCTGGTGGCAGGGCAAGGCCCTCGCGAGCGGAAACGCCGTGCACGGCCGCGTCTTCGGGGCGATCGCGCACGCTGCCGAGAACCCGGAGAAGGGCATCTACAGCCGCGAGATCGCCGTCGTCACCGGCGCCAGCAAGGGGTCGATCGCCGCGGGTGTGGTGGCGGGCCTCCTCGCCGGTGGCGCGACCGTCATCGCGACGACCTCGCGACTGACCTCCGAACGTCTGGCCTTCTACAAGAAGCTCTACCGCGAGAACGCCCGCACCGGTGCCGCGCTGTGGATCGCCCCGGCGAACATGGCGTCGTACAACGACGTCGACGACCTGGTCGAGTGGGTCGCGACGGAACAGACCGAGAACCTCGGCGGCACGACCGCGGTGGTGAAGCCGGCCATGAAGCCGACGATGCTGTTCCCGTTCGCCGCCCCGCGGGTGGCCGGAGATCTCACCGACGCCGGTGCTCGCGCCGAGCTCGAGATGAAGGTCCTGCTCTGGTCGGTCGAGCGGCTCATCGCCGGTCTGGCGGAGGTCCACTCCGACCACGACATCGCGGCCCGCCTCCACGTGGTCCTGCCCGGTTCCCCGAACCGCGGCATGTTCGGTGGCGACGGCGCCTACGGCGAGAGCAAGGCCGCCCTCGACGCGCTCGTGACGCGCTGGTCGGCGGAGGAGTCGTGGGGGTCGAAGACCACCCTGGCCCACGCTCTCATCGGCTGGGTGCGCGGCACCGGGCTGATGGGCCACAACGACGGCATGGTCGACGCGGTCGAAGCCGCCGGTGTCCGCACCTGGAGCACCGAGGAGATGGCCGCCAACCTGCTGACGCTGTGCACGCCCGAGCAGCGTGCGTCCGCGGTCGACGCGCCCGTCCTGGCCGACTTCACCGGCGGGCTCGACGCCTCGACCGACCTCAAGGCGCTCGCGGCCACTGCTGCAGCCGCTGCCGAGGCCGCCGAGGACGCCGACGAGGCACCGGCGTCGACCACCGTCGCCGCGCTCCCGGCACCTGCCCGCGCACCGCGCGGCATGCGTCCGGAATGGCCGTCGATCGACGCGCGTCCCGAGGACCTGGTGGTCATCGTGGGTGCCGGCGAGCTCGGACCGTACGGTTCGGCACGGACCCGCTTCGAGATGGAGGTCGACGAGAAGCTCTCGGCGGCAGGTGTTCTCGAGCTGGCCTGGAACACCGGTCTGATCCACTGGGATTCGGCTCCGAAGCCGGGCTGGTACGACACCGAGTCCGGTGATCCGGTGCCGGAGAGCGAGATCGCCGAGCGCTACCACGACGAGGTCGTCTCGCGGTGCGGCATCCGCCGCTACGCCGACGACGGCGCGATGGTCGACAACACCTCGCCGCTGCTCACCTCGGTGTTCCTCGACGAGGACCTGACCTTCACCGTCAACTCGGAGGCCGAGGCCCGTGCGTTCGCCAGTGCCGACCCCGAGAAGACCCGGGTGACGCAGAACCCCGACGGCGACTGGCAGGTCACCCGCCTGGCCGGCACGGAGATCCGTGTGCCGCGCAAGTTCTCGCTGACCCGCACCGTCGGCGGTCAGATCCCGACCGGTTTCGACCCGACCCGCTGGGGCGTCAGCCCCGACATGGTCGAGGCAATCGACCGGGTCGCGTTGTGGAACCTGGTCGCCACCGTCGACGCGTTCCTGTCGTCCGGCTTCACACCGAGTGAACTGATGCGGTGGGTGCACCCCGGCCTCGTGGCCAACACCCAGGGCACCGGTATGGGCGGCATGGCGTCGATGCGAGACCTGTACGTCAACACCCTGCTCGGTGAGGCGAACGCCAACGACATCCTGCAGGAGGCGCTGCCGAACATCGTTGCGGCACACGTCGTCCAGTCCTACGTGGGCAGCTACGGCGCGATGATCCACCCGGTCGCGGCGTGCGCCACGGCGGCGGTGTCGGTCGAGGAGGGCGTCGACAAGATCCGTCTCGGCAAGGCGCTCTTCGCGGTGGCCGGCGGATTCGACGATCTCGGCATCGAGGGCATCGTCGGCTTCGGCGCGATGTCGGCGACCGCCGATTCGGCGAAGATGACCGCACGCGGCATCGACGACCGCCGGTTCTCGCGAGCCAACGACCGTCGACGGGGCGGGTTCGTCGAGTCGGCCGGTGGTGGCACGATCCTGCTCGCCCGCGGCGATGTCGCGGCGCAGATGGGTCTGCCGGTCCTCGGCGTGGTGGCGTGGGCGCAGAGCTTCGGCGACGGCGTGCACACCTCGATCCCGGCTCCGGGACTCGGTGCGCTGGGCGCCGCCCGCGGCGCACTGTCCTCGCCGCTGGCCAACGCCCTGAGCGTGCTCGGGGTCGGCGCCGATGACGTCGCGCTGGTCTCCAAGCACGACACGTCGACGAAGGCCAACGATCCCAACGAGTCCGAGCTGCACGAACGGCTCGCCGAGGCGATCGGACGCGGTACGGGCGCCCCGCTGTTCGTGGTGTCGCAGAAGTCGCTCACCGGTCACGCCAAGGGTGGCGCCGCCGCCTTCCAGCTGATCGGTCTGTGCCAGATGCTCCGTGACGGCATCATCCCGCCGAACCGCAGCCTGGACTGCGTCGACGAGAAGATGAAGGAGTACCCGCACCTGGTCTGGCCGCGCGAGACCCTGCAGCTGGGCGAGCGGTTCCCGCTCAAGGCCGGTCTCTTGACCAGCCTCGGCTTCGGGCACGTGTCCGGGCTCATCGCGGTCGTCCATCCGGAGGCGTTCATCGCCTCCCTGGCACCCGAGGAGCGGGAGACCTACCGGCAGCGCGCCGACGAGCGTGCACGTCTGGGCAGCCAGCGCTTCCTGCAGTCGATCTGCGGGGGCGAGCCTGCCTACCAGCGTCCGCCGAACCGCCGCTTCGACGAGTCGGTCGACGAGCACGACGCCGAGGCGGGCATGCTGCTCGATCCGTCGGTGCGTCTCGACGAGGCGGATGTGTACGGTTCCGGTCGGGTGCCGGAAAACCGTTGACCGCAGCGGATTCGGGAAGTGAGGCGAAGCCGGGGGAGATGAGCGTTCTCGGAGTGGGCATCGACATCGTGTCGATCCCGGAATTCGCCGAGCAGCTCCGGCAGCCGGGTACGACGTTCGCCGACCGGTTCACGGTCGGCGAGCGTCGGGACTCGGCTGCCGGAACCGGCGACGATGCACGGCATCTCGCCGCGCGCTGGGCGGCCAAGGAGGCCGTGGTGAAGGCGTGGTCGGTGAGCCGGTTCTCGCGTTCCCCGCTGTTGCCGCTGATCCGGCACAGCGACATCGAGGTGGTCACCGACACCTGGGGCCGGCCGGCGATCCGGTTGTCCGGTGAGATCGGTAATCATCTGCGCGACACCGTCGTCCACGTGTCGTTGACCCACGACGGGGACACGGCTGCGGCGGTTGCGATCCTCGAGGGCCGATAGCGCCCCGCAGAACGCGACGACCCGGGGTTCAGACCGCCGTCGACTCCTCGAGCAGCAGATAGCCGGCGAGCATGCGCTTGAGCTCGGCAACGGTCTCGTCGTGGTCGTGGCCGTCCTGCACCGAGAAACTGAGCAACGAGTACGCCGTGTGCACCAGCACCTGCGACATCATCTCGCGCCGTTCACGCTGAGAAGGCGTGAGCGGCGCGATTATTCGTGCGACCTGCTCGGCGAGGACGCGTTCGTTCTCCGACGCCGTCGCGCGGGTGGCCGGGGTCGACTGGACCGCCAGCCACACCGCACGCCGCGACGGATCGGTGCGCCACAGCGCCGCGAGGTGGTCGAGGAACTTCTCGAGAAGACTGGGCCACTCGAGCGAGGGCACCTCGCTGGCGAACGCGGTCAGCTCCTCGCGCACGTCGACGGTGTCCTGCCGGTCGAGCTCGCAGACGATGACGTATTTGTTCGCGAAGTACTGGTACAGCGTGCCGATCGGGACCTCGGCGCGGGTCGCGATCTCCTCGCAGGTCAGGGATTCGAATCCGACGTCGATCAGCAGTTCGCGGGCCGCCTCGAGCATCGCCTGGAACTTGCGCTTGCTGCGTTCCTGGGTGGGCCGCTTACGCGGCACCAGCGGCTGGGCGGACTCGGTCATCGCGATGTCTCACACGGACAGGTCGCGGCGCAGCTTGGCGACGTGCCCGGTCGCCCGGACGTTGTACTGAGCGAGGGCGATGGTCCCGTCGGTGTCGACGAGGAACGTGGAGCGGATGACACCGGTGACGGTCTTGCCATACATCTTCTTCTCGCCGAAGGCACCCCACTCGGTCAGCACCTTTTTCTCGGGGTCGCTCAGCAGCGGGAAGGTGAGTCCCTCCGCCTCGACGAACTTGGCCAGCTTGGCCGGCTTGTCGGGGGAGATGCCGAGCACCGTGAGGCCCGCATCGTCGAGCTCGGCGAGGTTGTCGCGAAAATCGCACGCCTGCTTGGTGCAACCGGGCGTCGACGCCGCCGGGTAGAAGTAGACGATGACCTTCTGGCCGGCGTAATCGGACAACGACACCGGATTCCCGTTCGCATCGGGCAGGGTGAACGCGGGAGCGCGATCACCGACGGACAAACGCTGTGCCTCCGCGGGGGGAGTGACCTCTGCCATGAGAGCCAGGCTAGTGCATGGTCACATGTCACGAGGCGGGGATGTCGTAGCATCGAATCGCCGCCGTCTGGCGGCGATCTGGAAGTCAATGACAACGCGTGAGCAGTGACGACGCGTGACAGAGCGAGAAGCGCCGGAAGGATGCAACGTGGCCGGAGACACCGAACGTATCGAGCAGGACATCGCCAGGGCCCGTGAGGACCTTGCCAACACGCTCGACGCGCTCGCCGAACGTGCCAACCCGCAGCGCCTCGCCGACGACGCCAAATCCAAAGCGCTGGCGACGCTGCAGAAGCCCGCGGTGATGTACTCGATCGCCGGTGTGGGCGCGCTCGTGCTCGTCTTTGTGGTCCGCAAGATCGCGAGCTGATCCACGCCGCTGCCGGCCCGCCGGGAACAAGAGTCTCGACGACACGTACAAACCCGTTCCGACCAGGCGATTTCACAACTGGCGACGGTGTCCTGTAATGTTCCTTCTCGCCGCCGGGAGGCAAACCGGAGGCGAAACCGGCAAGCGCCATTAGCTCAATTGGCAGAGCAGCTGACTCTTAATCAGCGGGTTCGGGGTTCGAGTCCCTGATGGCGCACAGAGTCTCACAAGACGCCTCGCAGAAGCTGCGGGGCGTTTTGTGGTATCCCGGGTCGGCGGGACGTCGGGGTCTGTGGCGTGCCGAGTATTTCCCGGGCATCGTCGCCCGGACCGTGCAGGACACGCCGCCGAACGGACGACACAGACGGAGTTCTGCAGGCGGGTTCTCGTACACTGGTGCGAGATTCGGGACGCATTCGGCCGTCCGGTCATCGGAGTCGGTCGAGACAGGTGGGAGAGAGATGGGGATCGGTCGTTCTTCTCGACGGATGCCGCTGATCATCAGTGGTGTGCTGCTCGCGATCATCGCGCTCGTGACGTCGTGCTCACAGGAGGCGTCGTACTCCGACAACGTGACCAGCTCGAGCCTCTTCGACGACCTGCTCAAGCCCGCTGTGGACATCACCGAACTGAACAATCAGCCGCTGAGTGACAACACGGTCGGCGTGCAGCCGGGTGCCCCGATCAAGGTCACCACGAGCGAGGGCACTCTCAGTCGCGTGCTCATCACCAAGTCGGACGGGACCCCGCTCAAGGGCTCCTTCAGCGACAACGACACCGTCTGGGTCAGCAACGAGGCGCTCGGCTACAACCGCACCTACACGCTGGAGACCGACGCGGTCGGCATCGGCGGCGCGGTCACCAAGAAGGTCACCTTCACGACCAGCAGCCCCAACAACCTGACGCAGGCCTACCTGACCCCCAACCCGGGTGAGACCGTCGGCGTCGGTCAGCCGATCGCGGTGAAGTTCGACGAGCCGATCCCGAACCGTCGCGCCGCGCAGAAGGCCATCCGGGTCACCACCGATCCGCCGGTCGAGGGCGCGTTCTACTGGATCAGCGACAGCGAGGTCCGGTGGCGTCCCAAGGAGTACTGGAAGCCCGGTACCAAGGTGCGGGTCGCCGTCAACACCTACGGCATCGACCTCGGCGACGGCCTGTACGGCCAGGAGAACGTACGCACCAACTTCACGGTGGGCCGCAGGATGATCATCACCGCCGACGACAACACCAAGCAGGTTGTCTTCGAGCGTGACGGCCAGGTCATCAAGAGCATGCCGACGTCGATGGGCAAGCCGGGTGACGAGACCGACAACGGTGTCTACCTGATCGCCGACAAGCACGACCACATCATCATGGACTCGTCGACCTACGGTGTGCCGATCACCTCGTCCAACGGCTACCGCACACCCGTCGACTATGCGACGCGGATGTCCTACAGCGGCATCTTCTTCCACTCGGCGCCGTGGTCGGTGTGGGCCCAGGGCAACACCAACACCAGCCACGGCTGCCTCAACCTCAGCCCGGAGAACGCGCTGTGGGTCATGAACAACACGTTGCGCGGCGACCCGGTGGTCGTCAAGAACACCACGGGCGGCACCCTCTCGGGCACCGACGGGCTCGGTGACTGGAACATCCCGTGGTCGGAGTGGCGCAAGGGCAACGCGGACGACTCCTGATCCATGATTCGTCTGTCCGGGGCCCGCTCGCCGGGATCTCGCATGGGCCTGCTGAGGAGCGGAGGGCTCCGGTGGATCGTCCCGGCCTGTGCGGTGGCGGTTGCCGGCACCGCGCTCGGGGGTTCGGTTGCAGTGGTTCACGCAGCACCGTCGATCGTGTTGCCGAGCTCGGGGTGCGAGGCGGACCTGCCACCGAAGCCGAAGATGGGCCCGGTCGATCCGCGTGATCTGATCCCGCGCTTGCCCGACCGGTTCAGCATCCCGCTCCCGTATCCGCGAATCGTGCCGGTGCCCGAGCCGGCCCCGGAGAAGCCGGTGGTGCGCATCCCGTCGGAGAAACCGCCGAAGGATCCGTGCTCGGATCCGTGCCCGGACATCACCGACCCGCCCAAGCCGAAGCCCGGCACCGGCGGGCCCGCCCTGAGCATCGAGTTCCCGAAGATCACCTTCGATCCGGCGCCGAAGGACATCCCGGTCCCGGTGCCCAACCCGAATCCGCCGCCGGTCCCGCCACCGCCCGCGGCCATCGCCCCCGGCGTCGACGCCGGTCCGGTCGCATCCAGGCCGGCGCGTCCGCGCGTGTCCGACGTCGATCTCGTCAGCACGCTCACCGGCAAGGGTTCCACGAGCCGCACCGACAAGCGCTGGCAGATCCACGGCACCGACCTCGGGATCATGTGGGAGTCGACGCCGGGCAAGGTCGCCGTCGTCTTCGGTGACACGTTCGGCAAGGGGTTCCGTCCGCCGGGAGCCAACGGTCGGGACTGGCGCTCCAACGTGCTCGGGTTCTCGAGCGACAAGAAGCTGTCCGACGGGATGAGCATCGACACGATGATCCAGGACAGCCGATGCCACGCCGCGGAACTCCTCAGCGCACGGCGCATCGACCGCTACGAGATGACCGTCATCCCGACGTCCGGTTTCGCGGTCGGTGACCGGCAGTTCATGACCTACATGTCGGTGCGGACGTGGGGCGAGATCCCGGGGGTGTGGCTCACCAACCACGGTGGGCTCGCCTACTCCGACGACGGCGGGTCGACGTGGACGAAGGACCCGTACGCCCGATGGGACAACATCTTCGGCGTGAGCCAGTTCCAGGTGTCGTCGATGGTGCCGCAGGGCGAGTACGTGTACATGTTCGGTACGCCCAACTCGCGGATCGGCTCCGTGGGCCTGGCGCGGGTCCACCGCGATCACGTGCTGAACAAGACCGCCTACCAGTACTGGCGCGACGGAAGATGGGTTCCGGCCCGGGACGGCAATGTCGCCTCGGTGATCTTCGCCGGCCCCGCGGGCGAGGTGTCGGCCCGGTACGACGAGAAGTCGCAGCGCTGGCAGCTGACCTACCTCGATGCCTTCCGCGGGGCGATCATGTTGCGCAAGGCCCGTGAGCCACAAGGACTCTGGTCCGAGCCCTCAGAACTGGTCCACTCGTCGAAATACGCCCAGCTCTACGGTGGCTTCATGCACCCGTGGTCGAGCGGTGAGGATCTGTACTTCACCATGTCGACCTGGACCGACTACAACGTCTCATTGATGCGGGCGCGCATCCGCTGACCGATGCTCAGCCGACCTCGAACGTCCGCGATGTACCGCTGATCTCCCGGACGCGTCCGCCCCCGTCACGGCTGTTGCCGTTGTACTTGATCCGGTACGTTCCCGATGTCCCGGCGGGCGGTCGCCACGTGATCGTGATGCGCGAGGTGTCGGTGCTGCCGGCCGGACGTGCCCAGCGGAACTCGGTGGACCAGTCGTTGTCGTCGGCAACCGTCTTCCAGGTCCCGCCGTCGCGCCGCTGGACCTCCAGATACGTTCCGCCATGGCGGAAGTCGTTGTTGGGATGGGCGCCGACGAAGTCGACGGTCACGGTCTGCTCCGGACGGTGGGACCCGCCGGGCTGCTTCAGCACGTCGCCGTAGGCGTGACCGGCGATGGGCCGGTCGGCGGGCACCGGCGGGACCAGATCCGGCTGTAGGCCGGACTTGTCGACCGGCGCCGGACCGCGATCGAGACCCCTACCCGATGCCATGGCACCGGCGAGCTTCGCGAACTCCTGCATGTACGCCGGCAGTGTGTAACGGCCGTACTGGGTTTCGCCGCCCTCGTACTGCTGGAGGTCGTATTCCTCCGGGGTGGTGACGTACTGGGTGTAGGCGTTCGCGTAACCCTGGACGAGCACGTTGTCGATGTCGACGCGCAGTTCATCGGCGACGACCCGCCGCAGCCGGAGTCCGGCGACGACGGTCACCTCGGCCGGGACCGCGACGAGCACGAGCTCGCCGATCCGCATGATCTGCAGCGGGACCACGGACGGAATCCAGCCCGACGGCGGCATGAGTCCGAGCGGGAAGAGAATCAGCTTGGGCGCCTGCATGTCCCGCACCCACGGGGCGATCGGCGGTGTCTTGTCACCGCCGAGCGCGGTGACGAGAGGGTTGGTCATGCCCTCGACGAGGAGGGGGAGCGGCTGCTCGTAGTTGTCCTCGCTGCTGGTCGCCGCGGCGGCTGCACCCATCATCGCCGGCGTCGTCGACGCCGGTTTCCCGTCGGGTGTGAAGGTTCCGGACACCCGCACCGCGGACATGTCGACATAGCGGGTGACCGAGTCGACGCCGCCGCGCGTCATCGGACGGCTGGCGTCGAAGGCGCGTCGCCCGGCGATGTACTGGCGCTCACCGATCAGTTCGCAGTTGCGCTTGTTGTCCGTGGTCGGCCCACTCGGCGTGAACCACTTGAGGGAGAGGTTCGGCGTCATGTCACCCGAGTTCGTCTGTGGGAAAGCCGCGACGAAGCCCGGTCGGGTGCGCTCCCACAGGTAGCTGGCGTACCCCTTGTTGTCGCCGGCGATCAGCACGTTGTGGTCGGCCAGCGAGGTGCCATGGGTCGAGAACCAGGTGATGGCCCCGACGTCCTTGCCGCTGGTGTGCCGCAGGCGCAGGACGGTGACCTGCGGATCGATCGCATTGGGGAACAGCTTCTTCTCCGACGACGGGTTGGCGTCGAAGGCGACCTTGGACCGGTTCGCGCTGGCGTTGTGTAGTTCCTCGCGGCCGATGGTGATCGTACCGGGGGCCAGGTTCTCGTGCGCCCGCACGATGGCGGCGAACATACCGTTGACCTCGGCGTCGTAGGAGTTCTTCTTGAAGCCGAAGGCGGCGAGCGAATACGCGTGGTCCCAGGCGGTTCCGCCGCAGGAGGCGTGCGAATGCTGCGCGTTGAGGTTGACGTTCGCCTCGGTGTAGATCGAGCCGAAACGCTTGCTCAGCTTCTCCATCAGCCCCATGTGGTGCGACTGGAAAAGGCAGGCGATGTCGGCGGTCAGGAAGACCACGCGCTTGCCGGTCGCCTGGTCGACGATGATGTAGGCACGCGCCCAGCATCGTTGGAGAAGTCCGGCCGCGACCTGCTCGGGGTTGGAGTAGCCCATCATGCCCTGTCCGGCGACGGCACCCGTGACGTCGCCGATGCCGCAGCCGACGAGGTAGTCCGTCGAATCGGCCGGAGCCGCCGACGCCTTACCGGCCCGGCCCGTGTTCAGCGCCAGGCCGGCGCCCGCGGCGGTCACCGCCGCACCGGCGATCAGTTGTCTCCGTGTCACGTTCACGTAGTGGGTCCCTTTCCGGCGTTCTCTGGGGCGTCGACGATGTGAGTCGACAGGTTGGTGACCGTGGCGTCGGCGATGAGGTCGCAGACGGTGCGGTCGCGGATGTTGAGGTACGACAGGGTGATTCCGTCGGTGGCGGCGAGGATGAGCGGTGCCAGTTCGGTGGTGGGCCGGTCCCAGCCGGTGCCGGTGACCGTGGCGACGCCGTCGAGTGCTCCGGCGATCGCCTCGTAATACCGGAGGTACATCTGTGCGCCGAGGTCGCTCAGACCGTCGGTCTGCCTGGCGTACTGGTTGAGCGAGATCATCGCCTGCTCACGGTCGGGGTCGGCCTGCACTCCGTCGATGTAGGCAGAGAGCGCGGTCTGGAGAATCGCCAGCACGCCGGCCCGTCCCGGCAAGATGTCCTGGGTGCCCTCGCCGAGCGCCGCACCCACGGCGCTGAGCTCCTTCTCGGTTCCGTGCTCGACGAGTGCGGCGAGGAGTTCGTCACGGGTGGCGAACACGTAATGGAAGGTCGACAGCGTGACGCCGGCCTCCGCGCAGATCGCTCGCGTGGTCGCGCCGTCGACCCCGCGTCGGGCGATCACCCGAAATGCGGACTCCAGCAGTAGTTCTCGCCGTTCCTCGACAGGCATCCTCATGGTCGTGGCACCGTCACCGCAGTTGGGTCATCTGAGGTCATCGAGGATCTCGCGTGCCGCACGACGGCCCGAGCGCACCGCGCCGTCCATGTAACCGGTCCAGTGGTCCGAGGTCTCCGTCCCGGCCCAGTGGATGGGGCCGACGGGCTCGCGGAGTGCGGGGCCGTATCTGGTTAGTGTCCCCGGTCGGCTGACGGCGACCGGGCCGCCGCGCGACCACGGTTCGAGGTCCCACTTGAACACACCGTGGTCGATGAAATCCCGTGCCTCGGGACCGAAGTACTCGACGAAGTTGGCGATGCACTCCCTGACCAGCGTGGATTCGGGTGCGTGGTCGAGGCGTCGCATCGCGTCGGCCGAGATGAAGCCCATCAGGATGTGCTGGTTGTCGGCGTAGCTCTCGAAGGTGACATCGATGGGGCGTCCGGACCCGTAGACCTGCCCGGACAGACCTTTGTCCCGCCAGCACGGTCGACGGTAGATCGCCGCGAACTTGCTGACCGCACCCATCCGGTAGCCGCGGTGGATCCCGATGCGTGCGGCGGGAAGCCCTGGGCGGTAGTCGATCTGGCCGGCGATGGCGGGGGACATGGCGACGATGACACGGCGGGCGCGGTGGGTTCCGGCGTCGCCGGTGACGGTCGCGATGCCGTCGGAATACGAGATCGACCGGACGGGCGCGTGGTAGACCACGTTCGCGGCGAGCTCGCGGGCCATCCGCAGCGGGATGAGTGCGGCGCCCCCTTCGAAGAGCCGCTCCTGCGCCCCGCCGTCGGTGCTCAGGAGTCGGACGAGGGTCCCGGGATTCTGTTCGTCACCGGATGCCGCGATGTAGTTGAGGTAGTAGAGCGCGGACACCTCGTCGGGCCGGACGGACAGTGGCGCCGACATCGCGATCTGCACCAGGTCGCGCGCCGTCTGGGTGTCGGCGATCTGGTGGGTGTACTGCCCCCACGTGATCGAGTCCAGGTAGGCGGCGTTCGGGTGTTTCCACGGTTCGCCGACGGGGAATCCGGCCAGTGCATCGGCCTGCGCCCGGGCCAGGGCGGCACCCGCCTGTCCGAGGTCGGCGACGGCCGGTACCGGCAGGGCGGCGGGTACGCGCGTCGTGCCGGTGCGGCTGACGAAGATGCTGTCGCCGGCGTTGTAGGTGCGCAGGGTTCGGACGTCGTACTCGCGCGCCAGTCCGGCGATGTGACCCTGTGTCGGACCGATGAATTCGGCCCCGGCGTCGAGCGTGGCACCCAGCCTGGGCGAGGCGATGTTGTGCACGCGGCCGCCCGCGCGTTCCCGGGCTTCCAGCACGGTGACCGAGGCTCCCGCGGCTTTGAGAGCCTTCGCAGCAGCGAGTCCGGACAGTCCTGCTCCGACGACGATGACGTCGACGATCCCCGACGGTGCCGCCGATGCCCGTCCGGAACCGACGAGCGAAGCCCCCGCCACCGCGCCGGTCACCGCCAGCGTTCCGCCGAGGAAGTTCCGGCGTGAGAGGTGTGTGCTCATGTGATCCCCCGATCTCCTGGTGGCGCGAGAGTATCGACCACATGTTCAGGTCAGATGACCTGAAGTATCGAGAGAGTAACAGGGAAGTGTGAGGTGCGACACCCCGCTACACACGTAGAATCGCCACTTCCGGCACAGCGCTGCTTGGGAGTAGCGCCGGTGTGCCCGAAGTGGCGATGAAGCGGAGACTTATCTGCGCGCGCGATCATCACGGCGCGCACTCGGGCGCGGCCGCGGAATCAGGGACCGGAAATCAGTCCTTGTTGCCGGGGATTCCGACCATGAATCCGACCCCGATGATGATGCACGAGATCAGCGCGACGACGAACATGACCCAATAGGCTGGCATGTGCCTCACGGTACTGCGGGAGATGTTCGTCCGCAGCTACTCCGGGATCATTGAGGTCCAAGTACCCGCAGGTCGTGGGCACAAGGTTGCGAGGAGGATCGAGGCGAGGGTGGCTTCGGCGTCGGAGGCGTTGCGCAGGTCGATGACTTGGCGCAGGTGCAGGCGTGGCTGATCGCCGGACGCCGGGTCGGGTCCGTGGATTTCGGTGCGCACCTGTTCAAGGTGCTCGGCGAAGCGTCGGGGTATGTCGGGTCGCCGGTTGATGCGTTCGGGATTCGGAGGCGCGCCGGGTTCGGCGTTGAGCCGCCAGGCGCAACGGCCCGCGTCGGGGCCCTCGCGGACCATGCGGGTGGTGTATTGGCCGGGTTGCCCTCCGACCATCCGATTGTGTTTCGGACACGCGGGTGCGAGGTCGGTGATGTCGGTGAGTCCGCCGAGGCCCCAATCGAGTTGGGCGTGATGCATTTCCACGTGTGCTGCGGATAGGTCGCAGTCGGGTGTGGAGCAGACCTCGCCGTCGGGTCGGGCGAAGGACACCAGTCGTTGTTCGCGGGTGGCCAGGCGTTTGCCGCGTCCGAAGTACAGCGGTATCGCGGTGGCGTCTTTGAACACGGCCAGCCAGTGTTGGGCGTCGGCGGCGAGGTCGATGAGGTCGGGGATGGGGATCAGGGTGCCGGTGGCGGTGGTGGCGAACCCGGCTTCGCGGATCAGATCGTTGAGGTCGGCTTTGACGATCACCTGTATCGGCAACCCGCGGTGACTC
>NZ_JANRHB010000035.1:0-54000 GCF_024733855.1 Gordonia sp. GONU | reverse complement strand
GACGGGGCCGAGCGCCACACACAATAAACATCTACATCCATAAAGAATGCACGATGCCAAAATGGCATCAGACAATTCATCATCACACTATCGAGTTCTCAAAGAACACACACCCACCAGACGTCCTCTTGACGAGTCCGGCCCCGGTGAGCCTCTCCCAGAGCGTGAGAAATTCTCACGCTCTTGTTCTCGGGAGTGGCCCCGCACAGGCGGCCCGAGCGAGTAGCTCGGGCACTTTTGCTTCCCCGGTGCTTGCGGCTCCGGGGGAGTTGCTCTCTGAGGTGCGTCGATTAAGTTACACAGGCGCGAACAACGCGTCAAATCGCCTGGTCAGAGGCGTGGTTCGCTACGGCTTGGCTGCGTCAGCGGCCCAGTCTCGCGCCGGCGAAGCTCTTCTTGCCGCGGCGCACGACCAACCATCGCCCGTGGAGCAGGTCGGAGTCCGCCGGCTGCCACTCCGGATCGGTGATCTTCGTGTTGTTCACGTACGCGCCGCCCTCGGACACGGCACGACGCGCAGCCTTGTTGCTCTCGGACAGCTTGGTGTCGACGAGCAACTGGATGATCGTGGGTCGCTCCTGCACGTACTCCGCGATGACGGTCTCCCCCACGGCCGCCGCGAGCGTGGACTCGTCGAGCTCGTCGAGCTCGGCGCGACCGAACAGGGCCTGGCTGGCGAGCTCGACTGCGCGGGTGTTCCCCTCCCCGTGGATCAGGGTGGTCATCTCGGCGGCGAGCTTCTTCTGCGCGAGACGCAGGTGTGGCTTCTCCTCTGTCGCCTGCTCGAGTTCGGCGATCTCCTCGCGTCCGAGGAAGGTGAACCACCGCAGGTAGCGGATGACGTCCGCGTCGGCGGTGTTCACGAAGTACTGGTACCAGGCGTACGGGCTGGTGAGCTCGGGGTCGAGCCACAAGCTGCCGCCACCGGTGGACTTGCCGAACTTCTTGCCGTCCGACGACGTCACGAGCGGCACGGTCAGTGCATGCAGGGACAACCCGTCGAGTCGGCGTCCCAGGTCCACACCGCCGACGATGTTCCCCCACTGATCCGAGCCGCCGATCTGCAGGAGGCAGCCGTACCGCCGATTGAGCTCGACGAAGTCGTTGGACTGCAGGAGCAGGTAGCTGAACTCCGCGTAGCTGATGCCGTCCCCCTCGAGACGTCGCTTCACGGTGTCCCGGGCGAGCATGACGTTCACCGAGAAGTGCTTCCCGAGGTCGCGCAGGAACTCGATGGCGGAGAGCTGTCCGGTCCACTCGAGGTTGTTGACGACGAGCGCACCAGTCGGCGACTCGTCGATGTCGACGAAGCGACGGAGCTGGGCGTCGATCCGGCCGGCCCATTCGGCGACCGTGTCGGGAGCGTTCATGGTCCGCTCCCCCACTTCCCGGGGATCACCGATGAGACCGGTGGCCCCACCCGCGAGAACGATCGGCCGATGGCCCGCGAGCTGGAAGCGTTTGAGGGTCAACAGCGGCACGAGGTGACCTGCGTGCAGACTCGACGCCGTCGGGTCGAAGCCCGCGTACAACGTGATGGGCCCGCCCGCGAGGGCCTCACGCAGTGCGTCGAGGTCGGTGGACTGCGCGATCAGACCCCGCCACTCCAGTTCGTCGAGGATGTCGACGGGTGCGGTTCCGCTCTGGGCGGTCGCGGCCCGGACGATTTCGTCGGTCGTGTTGGCGGTTCCCTCAGTCTCAGCACTCACCCCTCGATCTTGTCATCCATCGACATCGGGGCTCGGACGAGGTGACTCGTGAGTGGGCTGCCGGCAGGCGTCGGCTACTGCTCGGAGATCAGGCGTTCGTGCTCGGCGTCGTCGACCTTGCGTGCCTCGTCGATGAGCATGACGGGGATTCCGTCGGCGTCGATCCGGTACGCGACATGGAGCCGCGGGTTGTAGAGCTCGTCGCCGGCGTTGATCAGCGGGCCGTGGTCCTGCGGGCAGGCCAGCCGTTCGCGCACGATCGGGTCGATGGCCTCAGCGCGTGTCGTCACGCGGCTCAGCCTAGGGCATCGTCGATCGACGAATGGCCCCAGTCCAGCTTCTGGGCGATCGTCCTGGTGTAGCGCCGGTACCGGCCCTCCTCATCGCGATACCAGGTCCGGGGACCGGGTTTCGGCAGACCTTCGGCCGCGAAGGCGGTGCTCAGCGGACGGAACGACGCCGAGTGCGGGATCTCGTCGACGACGCGGATGAGGTGTGGTCGCAGTTCGGCGGGGAACTCCCCGAGTGCGATGCGGAGCTGGGTGACGGTGAGTGAGTCGGCTTTCGCGTCCGGACGTAGCGTCAGCGCGGCGACGGCCACCTGATGACCCGGTTCTCCGACCCCGTAGGTGACCACCTGGTCGACACCCTGCATACGCGACAGAGCGTGGGTGATCGGCGGGATGAACACGGGGCCCGCCTCGGTCCGGATCACGCGGTCGATGGCACCGAGGAAGTACAGATCACCGTCGGCGTCGCGGACGAACAGATGTCCCGACACCTCCCACCGGTCGCGGCTGGTGAACGCGTCGCGGAGCACCGTGCCGTTGGTGTCGAACTTGTGCTTGGCCTTGGAGAGCAGCAACCCGGCTTCACCGATCTCGGCCCGCCGGACGAATCCGGACTCGTCGATGAGCAGGCGGTCGTTCTCGATGTCGTAGGCCGCGACCTCGACGGGATTGGTCTCCGGAAGGGGCCGCCCGACGGAGGACAGCTTGTCGCCGGAGACGTTGGCCAGGATTGCCGAGCCGTCCGCGGTCGCGAAGAACTCGAGGATGCGGGCGCGTGGGAAGCTGCTGCACACGTCCTCCCACAGACCGGCCGACATCCCCGAACCCATGAAGAGTCGGATCGGGTTGTGTTGGTTGATCCGGAAACGGGGATCGCGCACGACGCCGCTGAGCATCGACCAGGTGTAGGACACGACGGTGACGCCGTACCGCTGCACCTCGGTGGCGAAGGTCTCCGGGTCGATGCCGTTGGACAGGGCGATCCGCGATCGGCCGACCACGGTGGCGCCGAGAGTCGTCAGCAGGCCGGAGGCGTGATGCAGGGGCGGCAGGCAGTACACCGTGTCCCGGTCGGACAGCGCCGCCGCCGATGCCGCACCGAACGCCGACATCGCGAACCGGTGGTTGGTGACCGGCCACGGGACGAGTTTGCCGCGCGCACGGCTGAACAAGATGAACGCGAGATCACCGGCCAGGCCGGGATCCGGCCGGTACCAGGTGGGCAGGACGACCGCGTCGGGATCGATCTGCTCCATGTCGATGATGGTGGCGCCGTCGACACCGTCGATGTCGCGGGAGTCGCCACTGCCGCCGCCGAGGACCAGCACCCGACCCGACGCCGCGGTGGCGAGGTCGAGGTTGTTGGGGTCGGTGACGATGACCGAGCTGTCGGCGAGCCGCATCATCTCCCGCACGTCGGCGTCGGCGGCGAGGAGGACGGAGACGGCTCCGAGCCGGGCCAGTGCCGCGACCACGACCAGTGCGCTCGGGCGGGTGTCCATCAGAACGCCGATGTGCTGCCCCGGCCGCACACCGCAGTCGATGAGACCGGCGACCACGTTGTTGATGCGGGCGTCGACTTGCGCATGGGTCAGCACGCGGTTCTCGAAGAGGAACAACTCGTTGTCGCCGTGCTTCTTGGTGTTCTCCGCCATCAGCTTGGACAGGGAGATCCGCGTGCCACCCTGGATCTGACCGAGGCGGAGCAGCCGCGGCACCGTACGCACCGACTCGGAGGCGACCGCTCGCGACGTCCGTTGCAGGGAGTTGACCAGTCCGAGCAGCTCGCGGGACGCGGCGGTGCCGGCATCGGCGACCGAACCCATCCCGTGGGTGATACGGGAGGACAGACTGACGCCACTGCCGTGGCCAGGCTCCGCGACCGTCATCTCACTGATGAGCTCCGGGCGGGTCCCGTTGGCCGACAACCAGTTCACCCAGTCGGCCGTCGTGGGCCAGGTGTGCTGACCGGCCGAGGAACCGACCACGAGCCCGAAATGACCGACGGGCAGCGTGGATTCGTATACCTCGGCGTCTGGCGCGGCACGCACGATCCCGCGCACCGCGGCCGGCTGACCGATGTCGTCGGCCTCGCCGACAAACGCCAGTACCGGACAGGTGATCTCGGTGAGCGACACGAGGTCACCGTTGATCACGAAGCCACCGGAGACCATGCGGTTGTGGGCCACGAACTGACGCAGCAGTTCGGCGATCGCCGGACCCGACCACGCGACCCAGCCGTCGGCCTCGAGAAACCTGCGCTGATCCTCACGCGGCAAAAGCGCCTCGCGGTCGTGGAGACGGCGGAGGAAGTCGATGCGGCTGCGGACGGTCTTGACCGGATCGAGCAACTGGAAGCCGGTGCGTGCCATCCAGTCCCGCACCCAGAGATTCCGCACGAACGATCTCTCGGCGAGGAACTCGGCAGCCGGCGCCACCAACCCCGCCGGCAATCCGAGGGGCAGTGCCGCGAGGACGTCGACCGGGCTGCCGAAGGTGATGAGGCTCGCGATCCCCTTCGACCGCCGGTACGCCGCGGTCTGGTACGCGAACATGCCGCCCTGGGAGTACCCGGCCAGGTGGATGTCGCGTCCGGTCGCCTCGATGATCAGGTCGATCGCTTGACTGATGGCGACCACATGGTCGGCGAGATTGCGTTCCATCCCGCCCTCTTCGGTGTCCGGGGACCCGAAGTCGATCACCCACGGCGTGATGCCGTTGCGATGGAGGACGGACACCGCACCGTTGTGTTCGGTCACGTCGTAGACGTTGGCGGACACCATCATCGGAGGCACGAGGACGATGTTGGGGCCGGTGGACGGATCGTTCGGGAAGTACCGCCGCAGGCGGAACATCTTGCGCGTCTCGACGATCGCGAAGGGCGCCGGTTCCGTCCCGGTCTCGAGTCCGCCGAACCGCAGGACCTCGAGCCCGTTCTGAGCGGTCGCCACCACCCGGCTGACCACTCCCCCCACATCGGGGATACCGTCCCAACCCACCATCGCGTCGAATCCTCCCGTCGTCAGCGTGACGTGCACCACCAACATCGGTGACATACGTCACTCTACCCACTCAGAAGTGGATCAGCGTCGTCCTCCGGGCCCCGCGTTCCAGCGTGTCCGCAGGTCGGCCGATTGCGACGACACCAGTTCTATCTGCCGTCGTACCTGAATCGGCGCGGTCCCGCCATGCGCGTCACGCGACTCCACCGATCCACGCACCGTCAACACGTCGCGAACCGCAGGGGTGAGCGAGGGATTGATGCCGGCCAGCGTCTCGTCGTCGAGCTCGTCGAGACCGACACCCCGCGACTCGGCCTCGCGGACACAGGCTCCGGCGACCTCGTGTGCAACGCGGAAGGGCACACCCTGCCGCACCATCCACTCGGCGATGTCGGTGGCCAGGGTGAAGCCGGCCGGGGCCAGCTCCTCCATCCGGTCGGTGTGGAACTCGAGCGTCGCGACCAGGCCGGTGACGGCCGGCAGCAGCAGTTCGAGCTGCGCCACCGCGTCGAAGACCGGTTCCTTGTCCTCCTGGAGGTCCCGGTTGTATGCCAGTGGTTGCGCTTTGAGGGTCGCGAGCAGACCGGTCAGGTCACCGATCAGCCGGCCGGCCTTGCCGCGCATCAGCTCGGCGACGTCCGGGTTCTTCTTCTGCGGCATGATCGAGCTGCCCGTAGACCAGGCATCGGCCAGTGTCACGTATCCGAATTCCGGTGTGCTCCAGATGATCACCTCTTCGGACAGCCGGGAGAGGTCGACCGCGATCATCGCGAACACGAACGCCGCCTCGGCCGCGAAGTCGCGGGACGAGGTGGCGTCGATGGAGTTCTCGGCCGGTGCGTCGAACCCGAGATCGGCCGCGATGGCAGCCGGGTCGAGACCCAGCGACGAGCCGGCCAGCGCGCCGGACCCGTACGGCGACACCGCGGTCCGGCGGTCGGCGTCGGCGAGCCGGTCGATGTCGCGGAGCAACGGCTGCGCATGGGCGAGCAGGTGGTGGCCGAGCAGGACAGGCTGAGCGGCCTGCAGGTGCGTCTTGCCGGGCATGATCGCGTCGGGATGAGCGGCCGCCTGGGCGGTCAGCGCGTCGACCACGTCGAGCAGACCGAGGGCGACGCGACGCATGGCGGCGCGCAACCACATCCGGAACAGCGTGGCGACCTGGTCGTTGCGTGACCGGCCGGCACGCAGCCGCCCACCGAGCTCGGGACCGACCCGTTCGATGAGTCCCCGTTCGAGCGCACCGTGCACGTCCTCGTCGGACTCCGCGGGACCGAACGTCCCGTCGGCGACATCGGCTGCCAGTCGGTCGAGACCGTCCAGCATGCCTTTCAGGTCGTCCCCGGTGAGCAGCCCCGCCTTGTTGAGCACCCGGGCGTGGGCCTTGGAAGCCTGGATGTCGAACGGCGCCAGGGCCCAGTCGAAATGGGTCGACTTGCTCAGGGCGGCCATCGCCGCGGCCGGACCGCCGGCGAAACGGCCGCCCCAGAGCGAACCCTCGTTGGTCGTTCCGCCGGTCTGCTCGTCACTCACAGATTCAGGTCCCGCTTGGCCGAGATCTTCGAGGACAGGCCGTGCAGCTCGACGAAGCCGCGGGCTGCCGACTGGTCGAAGCTGTCGCCCTCGTCGTAGGTCGCGAGGTTGAAGTCGTAGAGCGACTCGGAGCTGCGACGTCCGGTGGCCGCGATGTTGCCGCCGTGCAGGACGAGCCGGATCTCACCGGACACATGCTGCTGGGTCGAGTCGACGAAGGCGTCGAGCGACCGCTTGAGCGGCGAGAACCAGAGGCCGTCGTAGACCAGCTCGGCCCACTTGCGGTCGGTGCCGCGCTTGTACCGGCCGAGCTCGCGCTCGATGGTGACGTGCTCGAGTTCTTCGTGGGCGCGGATCAGGACCATGGCGCCCGGGGCCTCGTAGACCTCGCGGCTCTTGATGCCGACGAGACGGTCCTCGACGACGTCGAGGCGGCCGACGCCCTGCGCACCGGCGCGGCGGTTCAGCTCCTCGATGGCCTGCAGCACGCTGACCGGACGGCCGTCGATGCTGACCGGGCGGCCCTTCTCGAAGCCGATGATGACCTCGTCGGGGGTGTTCCAGTTGACGGTCGGGTCCTCGGTGTAGCTGTAGACGTCCTTGGTCGGCGCATTCCACAGGTCCTCGAGGAAGCCGGTCTCGACGGCGCGGCCCCACACGTTCTGGTCGATGGAGAACGGCGACTTCTTGGTGACGTTGATCGGGATGTCGTTCTCCTCGGCGAAGGCGATGGCCTTCTCACGGGTCCACGCGTAGTCGCGGACCGGTGCGATGACCTCCAGATCGGGTGCGAGGGTGGCGAAACCGACCTCGAACCGGACCTGGTCGTTGCCCTTGCCGGTGCAACCGTGGGCGACGACGGTGCCGCCGTGGTCGCGGGCGGCGGTCACCAGGTGCTTGGCGATCAGCGGACGCGACAGCGCCGAGACCAGCGGGTAGCGGTCCATGTAGAGGGCATTCGAGGTGATCGCCGGGAGGCAGTACTCGTCGGCGAATTCGTCACGGGCGTCGACGACGACCGCTTCGACCGCGCCGCAGTCGAGGGCGCGCTGGCGGATGACATCCATGTCCTCGCCGCCCTGCCCGAGGTCGAGGGCCACGGCGACGACCTCCTTGCCGGTCTCCTTCTGGATCCAGCTGATCGCGACCGAGGTGTCCAGGCCGCCCGAGTATGCGAGTACGACACGTTCTGCCATGAGGTGAAGCTCCTGTTCTAAGCGATGACCCGAGTCCATCATCGGCCCCGGGGTTCCGACCACACCGTCCGGGTCTCGGTTGGCGGTGTGGTCAATTGCGGTTCTCGTCGTGTCCGGCCGCGGTGAGTGCGTCCGGTGGTGGTGGGCAGGACGTGGGCTACACGAGGCCCTCGATCCGTCGGGCGAGTTCGGCTCCGTCGAGCGGCTCCCGGGCGACCACGAAGATCGTGTCGTCGCCGGCGATCGTGCCGACCACGTCGGGCAGCCGAGCACGGTCGAGGGCGGCCGCCAGATAGTGCGCGGCGCCCGGCGGAGTGCGCAGCACGGCCAGGTTGCCGCTGCTGTCGGTGGAGACCAGCAGCTCCGACACGAGGCGGGACAGCCGGTCGGTGCCGCCGGACACGCCGCGCACCGGCGAACCGTCCTCGGGAACCACGTAGACACCCGCACCGCCGTCGGCGGCCCGCAGTTTGACGGCCCCGAGCTCGTCGAGATCGCGCGACAGCGTGGCCTGCGTGGCATCGATCCCCTGGTCGGCCAAGAGTCGCTGCAGCTCGGACTGGCTACGCACCTGGTTGGTCGACAGGATGTCGATGATCCGCGCATGCCGCCCCGCGCGGGTCGCGGCGAGGCGGTTCTCCGTGGGTTCGGCGCCGGCGGTCATCGCTCGTCCTGTGTCACTGCTCGTCCTGGGTCACTGTTCGTCCTGGCTTGGGGATGTCATCTCACTGGTGCTCCAGAAGCCAGACCAGCAGTGCCTTCTGCGCGTGCAGACGGTTCTCGGCCTCGTCGAAGACGACGCTGCGCGGGCCGTCGATGACCGACGCGGTGATCTCGTCGCCACGGTGCGCCGGCAGGCAGTGCAGCACGATCGCGTCGTCGGCGGCGTGGGCGAGCAGCTCGTCGTTTATCTGGTACGGCCGGAAAGGCGCGGTGCGGTCCTTGCCGTCCTCCTCCTGACCCATCGACACCCAGGTGTCGGTGACCAGGACGTCGGCTCCCGTGGCCGCCGCGACCGGGTCGGTCACGAGCTGTACCGACCCCCCGGTCTCGGCGGCACGACGCTCGGTGTCGGCGATGATCGCCGGGTCGGGCTGGAAACCCTCCGGTGCGCTGATCGTGACGTGCATGCCGGCGGTGACGCCACCCAGCCCGAGCGAGTGGGCCATGTTGTTGGCACCGTCGCCGAGGTAGGTCATCTTCAGCCCCGTGGGCGACCCCTTGTGCTCGATGATCGTCTGCAGGTCCGCGAGCACCTGGCAGGGGTGGAACTCGTCCGACAGGGCGTTGACCACCGGCACGGTCGCGCTCGACGACAGCGCCTCGAGACGGTCCTGCCCGAAGGTGCGCCACACCACGGCGTCGACGAAGCGCGACAGCACCCGTCCGGTGTCCTCGAGGGTCTCCTCGCGGCCGAGCTGGGTGGTGCGACCGTCCACGACGACCGCGTGACCGCCGAGCTGGGCGATGCCGACCTCGAACGAGAACCGGGTGCGGGTGGAGTTCTTGTCGAAGATCACCCCGACCCCGCGGGGCCCTTCGAGCGGGCGGAAGGCGAACGGCTTCGCTTTCACCTCGGCGGCGAGCGCGAGCACCTCGGCCTGTTCGGCCGGGGTGAGGTCGTCGTCGCGCAGGAAGTGCCGCGTCATGCCCCATCTCCCTTGTTCACGCTGTCTCCCTTGTTCACACTGTCTCCCTTGTCCTTCTGTGCAGCGTGCGCAGCGGCGTCCAGCAGGTCGGGCAGCGCTTCGACGAAGCTCTGCCCCTGCTCCTCGGTGATGATCAACGGCGGTGCGAGCCGCAGCACGTCGGGTGCCGGTGCGTTGATGAGGAATCCGGCGTCGCGGGCCGCGGCCTCGACGCCGGCCGACAGCGGCTCGGTGAGCACGATGCCGAGCAGCAGACCGGCGCCCCGCACGTGATCGATCAGCGGATGGTGGAGGCCCTCGATCCCGGTGGCGATCGTCTTGCCCACGGCGGCGACGTGATCGGTGAGACCTTCGGACTCGATGACACCGAGCACGGCGAGTGCCGCGGCCGCGGCGACCGGATTGCCACCGAAGGTGGTGCCGTGCTGACCGGGTTCGAACAGATCGGCGGCCGCACCCGTGGCGATGCACGCACCGATCGGCAGTCCGCCGCCGAGTCCCTTGGCGAGCGTCATCACGTCGGGAACCACACCCACCTGCTGGTGGGCGAAGAAGGTGCCGGTTCGCGCGACACCGGTCTGCACCTCGTCGAGGATCAGCAGCGCGCCGCGCTCGCTGGTGATGCGCCGGGCGGCGGCGAGATAGTCGGCGGGCGGGACGATCACGCCGGCCTCACCGAGGATCGGTTCGAGGATCACCGCGGCGGTCTGGTCGGTGACGACCGCGTCGAGCGCCTCGATGTCGCCGTAGGGCACGAACCGCACGCCCGGCGGCATCGGCTCGAACGGTGCACGCTTCGCCGGCTGTCCGGTCATCGCCAACGCACCCATCGTGCGACCGTGGAATGCCTTCTCGGCGGCCACGATCTCCGGCCGGCCGGTGCGGCGCGCGAGCTTGAAGGCGGCCTCGTTGGCCTCGGTGCCGGAGTTGCAGAAGAACGCCCGGCCGGGATGGCCGAAACGGTCGAGCAGCTTCTCCGCGAGTTCGACGACCGGCGGCGAGATGTAGAGGTTCGACACGTGCCCGAGCGTCTGCAGCTGGGTCGTGACGGCCTCGACGATCGCCGGGTGCGCGTGGCCGAGGGAGTTGACCGCGATCCCGCCGAGCAGGTCGAGGTAACGCTTCCCGTCGGCATCGGTGACATACGGCCCCGAGCCACCGACCAGGGCGATCGGCGGGGTGCCGTAGTTCTTCATCAGCGACTGGCCCCAGCGCTGTTGCAGCGGTGCGGTCACAGGTCCTCCTCATGGGTTCCGGCGGCCGCCTTCGCCCCCGACTCGGCCGGGTCGACGACGGAGGTGCCGGTGGAGCTTCCGGTGAGTAGTTGGGCGAGCACCGAGTGGGCGACGCGGCCGTCGATCACGTGGGCGCGTTCGACTCCCCCGGTCACCGCACGCAGACAGGCCTCCATCTTCGGGACCATGCCGGAATCCAGCGACGGCAGGAGCTCGACCAGCGCATCGGTGTCGATCTGGGACACCAGCGACCCGCGGTCGGGCCAGTCGGTGTAGAGCCCCTCGACATCGGTGAGCATCACGAGCCGCGACGCGCCGAGCGCCTCCGCGAGCGCTCCCGCCGCGGTGTCGGCGTTGATGTTGTGGACGACGCCGTCACGATCGGGAGCGATGGTCGACACCACCGGGATACGGCCCGCCCCGATGAGATCGAGCACCGCCGAGGTGTTCACCGAGGAGATGTCGCCCACGAGCCCGATGTCGGTCGCGACGCCGTCGACGAGAACCGTCCGCCGCGTCGCGGTGAACAGGTGGGCGTCCTCGCCGGTGATGCCGACCGCATAGGGCCCGTGCGCGTTGATGAGGCCGACGAGCTCACGACCCACCTGACCGAAGAGAACCATCCGGGCGACGTCCATCACCTCCGGGGTGGTGACCCGGAAGCCGCCCTTGAATTCCCCTTGGAGGCCGAGCTTTTTCAGCATCGCCGAGATCTGCGGTCCGCCTCCGTGCACGACGACGGGGTGCATGCCGCAGGCACGGAGAAACACCATGTCCGCGGCGAACGCCTTCTTCAGCTCGTCGTCGACCATGGCGTTGCCGCCGTATTTGACGACGATCGTGGCGCCGGCGAGTTCCTGCAGTGCGGGGAGCGCTTCGGCAAGGATCGTCGCCTTCTGCAGACCTGCGGCCGGGTCGATCGCCCCCGGGACACTTTCAGTGGCACCGGATTCCGGTGTGGTGCCGGTCATGACGAGTACGCCGAGTTCTCTTCGACGTAGGCGTGCGAGAGGTCCGTGGTCCGGACCGACGCCGATGCGTCGCCGAGTTTCAGGTCGACGAGCACGTCGATGTCGGCGTCGGACAGGTCGACGTCACGCGCACCCCGCACGCCACAGCCGTTCTCGCACACCGGCGATCCGTTGAACGACACGGAGATCACGTCCGGGTCGATGCGGACCGGCGAGGCGCCGACCGTGGCCAGCACCCGGCCCCAGTTCGGGTCGGAGCCGAACAACGCGGTCTTGACCAGGGAATCGCGTGCGACGAACCGGGCGACGGTCAGCGCATCCTCCTCGGTCGGTGCGCCCGTGACGGTGATGGTGACCCGCTTGGTGACGCCTTCGGCGTCGGCCTGCATCTGGGCGGCCAGATCGTCGCAGACCGCGAACACGGCCTCGTCGAGGTCGGCCTGGTCGACCGGGATCTGGCTGGCGCCCGAACTCAGCAGCAGCACCGTGTCGTTGGTGGACATGGAGCCGTCGATGTCGAGCCGGTCGAACGTCCGCGCCGTCGCCCGGCGCAGCGCGGTGTCGAGCTGTTCGGAGGTCGCCGCAGCGTCGGTCGTGAGCACCACGAGCATCGTCGCGAGCGACGGCGCCATCATCCCGGCGCCCTTCCCCATACCGCCGACGTTCCATCCCTGGGGATGGTGCAGCGCAGCCTGTTTCGGCACGGTGTCGGTGGTCATGATCGCGTGCGCGGCATCGGTGCCGCCGGTGAGTCCGCCGCCCATCTCCTGGACGATCTCGGTGACGCCGGCGAGGACCTTGTCCATCGGGAGGCGATCGCCGATGAGACCGGTCGAGCAGACCGCGACCTCCACCGCACCGGTGCTGGTCCCCCAGTTGCTCAGCGCCTCCGCGACGGCCTCGGCCGTCTTGTGGGTGTCCTGGAATCCACCCGGTCCGGTGCACGCGTTGGCACCGCCGGAGTTGAGGATCACGGCCCGCAGCCTGGCCGTGGTGAGGACCTGCTGGGACCAGAGCACCGGAGCCGCCTTGACCTGATTGGTGGTGAAGACACCCGCGGCCGAACAGTCCGGACCCTCGTTGACGACGAGAGCGAGGTCGGCGGCACCGGATGCCTTGATACCGGCCGCGATTCCCGCTGCACGGAATCCCAGCGGCGCGGTGACACCCTGTCCGCGGACGAGCCGCGGATGATCGCCCGGGGCGCCGCC
Organism: Gordonia sp. GONU; assembly: GCF_024733855.1. NCBI lineage: Bacteria > Bacillati > Actinomycetota > Actinomycetes > Mycobacteriales > Gordoniaceae > Gordonia > Gordonia sp. GONU. The sequence continues at coordinate 41,204 of NZ_JANRHB010000035.1, read as the reverse complement.
CTCGATCCGCTCCGGATCCTGCTGGGTGTTCTCGATTCCCGTCACGGTGCGACTCCCACGGTGCTCAGTCCCTCGTTCTCCGTCCAGCCCAGCGCCAGGTTCATCGATTGGACCGCGGCGCCGCCGGTCCCCTTGGTCAGGTTGTCCACGGCGCCGACGACCACCAGGGTCTGGGCGCGCTCGTCGACGGTCACGCCCAGCTGGACCGCGTTCGACCCGATGACCGAACCGGTGGCCGGCAGACGACCTTCCGGCAGTACGTGGATGAATTCCTCGTCGGCGTAGGCCTTTTCGTAGACCGCGCGTACCTCGTCGCCGGTCGCGGTGGTCCGTGCGGTGCACGTCGCGAGGATGCCCCGCGCCATCGGCGCGAGGATCGGGGTGAACGAGACGGTGACGGGCTGCTGCGCCGCCGCCGAGAGTGCCTGCGAGATCTCCGGGGTGTGCCGGTGGATACCGCCGACGCCGTAGGCGCGGGCCGAACCGATGACCTCGGAGGCCAGGAGATCGACCTTCGGCGAGCGACCCGCACCCGACGCGCCGCTGACCGCGACCACGGTCACGTGCGGCTCGGCCAGGCCTGCGGCGATCGCCGGGAGGAGCGACAGGATCGACACCGTTGGGTAGCAACCCGGGACGGCGATCCGGCTGGCGTCCTTGAGGACTTCGCGGTTGCCGGGGAGCTCGGGCAGCCCATACGGCCAGGTTCCGGCATGGTCGCCGCCGTAGTAGGCGGTCCAATCGCTCGGGTCACTCAACCGGAAGTCGGCGCCGCAGTCGATGATGAGGGTCGTCGGCGGCAGGGCATCGGCGATGACCGCCGACGCACCGTGCGGCAGGCCCAGGAACACGACATCGTGGCCGGCGAGGATCTCCGGTGTGGTCTCCTCGAGAACCCGGTCCGCCAGCGGCAACAGGTGCGGATGGTGGGATCCGAGCGTGGTGCCGGCGTTGCCGCCCGCCGTCAGCGCACCGATCTCGAGCTCACCGGATCGCAGACGGGGATGCCCGCACAGGAGTCGGAGGATCTCACCACCCGCGTAGCCGCTCGCGCCGGCCACCGCGACCTTCACCTTGCTGGTTGAGCTTGTCCCGCTGCTGGTTGAGCTTGTCGAAGCCATGCAATCATTATGCAGCAGCCTGCAAATCAATTCATCGCCGGGTGGGTGGGCGTCGAAGTGCCCTTCGGTCAGCGGAGTCGGGCGCCCACTCGGTCGGCAGCGGCGTCCACCGCGGCGAGCTTCGCGGCGTTGGCCTCGTCCTCGGTGAGCGTGCGATCACTCGCACGGAAGCGCAGCGAGAATGTCAGCGACTTGTTCCCCTCGCCGACCTGCTCACCGGTGAAGACGTCGAACAGTGCGATGTCCTCGAGCAGCTCCCCCGCGCCGTCGCGCAGCGCCGACCGGACCTCGGCAGCGGGTACGTCGGCCGCGACCACCACGTTCACGTCCTGCAGCACGGCGGGGAACACCGACACCGCGGGAGCGGGCAGCACCTCGCCGAGCGGGAGCGCGTCGATGTCGATCTCCACCGCGCACGCACGCTTGGGCAGGTGGGCACGTTCGAGAACCGCCGGATGGAGCTCACCGGCGTACCCGACCGTGCGTCCGTCGACGGTCAGGCGAGCGCACCGACCCGGATGCCACGGCCGGTGATCGGCAGCGGAGAGTTCGACCTCCACGCCCACGGCCCGAGCGATCGTGCGAGCCGCTTCGAAGGCGTCGAGGTAGTCGGCGGCACGGCCCGGACCCCAGGGACCCGCCGGATCGCGTAGACCGGTCAGGACGACGCCGACGTGCAGCGGCTGATGCGGCAGCGAGGCGTCGAGCGCCGCGATGTCCTCGTCGGTCGGGCGACGGGTCACGTCGAGTGCGGGAACCGGCGCGACGTGGTCGCCGGCGATGACGACCTGGCCGATGGTGAACAGCGACAGGTCGCGCTGGCCGCGGGAGATGTTGCGCGCGGCCATCTCGAGCAGACCCGGCAGCAGCGTCGTGTTGAGTTCGGGCCGATCCGACTCGAGGGGGTTGAGCACCTTCACGGTACGGCGACGTTCGTCGTCGGCGGGCAGATCCCAGAGGTCGAAGACCCCGGCCGGCATGAACGGGTACGGGAGGACTTCGACGTATCCGTCGAGCGCGAGCGTGCGCCCGACGCTGCGGCGTCGACGCTGCTTCGGCGTGAGGCCCGTGCCGCCGGGTGCTCGCGGCACGACGGCGGGGATGTCCTCGAGACCTTCGAGACGCAGCACCTCCTCGACGAGGTCGGCGCGCTGCCTGAGGTCGGGACGCCACGACGGCGGGACGACGTCGAGCGTATCGGTGCCGGTGACCACACACCCCACCTCGGTGAGGCGCGCGGCGGTGGTGCCCGCCGGATAGCTGATGCCCGCGACGCGGTCGGGCTCGTCGGCGGCGATGCCGATCGCCGACGGGAGCGGTGTCACGACCCGCGCCTCGGACAGCGGCGAGGAGATCGTGCCGCCGGCGATCTCCACGATCAGCTCGGCGGCGCGGTCGGAGGCGACCGCGGTGATCTCCGGGTCGACGATGCGCTCGAAGCGCTTGCTGGCCTCGGAGGTCAGCTTGTGGCGCTTACCGGTGCGGAAGACGCGGACGGGATCGAAGGTGGCCGACTCGAGCAGGACGGTCGTGGTCTCCTCGCCCACCTCGGTGGCGCCGCCACCCATGACGCCGGCGAGGGCGATGGGACCGGTCCCGTCGGCGATGACGACGTCCTCGGGGTCGAGCACACGGTCGACGTCGTCGAGGGTTCGCAGCTTCTCACCCGGCTTCGCCGAACGGACCGTGACGGTGCCGGTGATGCGATCGGCGTCGAAGGCGTGCAGTGGCTGACCCAGTTCGATCATCACGTAGTTGGTGACGTCGACGATCGCCGAGATCGGCCGGATGCCGGCGACCATGAGTCGCTTCTGCATCCACCACGGCGAGATGGCCGACGGGTCGACGCCGCTGATCACGCGCGCGGTGTAGCGGGTGGCGCCGGATCCGTCCTCGATGGCGACGGGCCACGGGGTGCCCTCGGCGGTCACGTCCGCCTCGGTGATGCCCGGGTCGACGAAGGGCACCTCGAAGCTGCTCGCCAACTCGCGGCCGAGACCGCGGATCGAGAAGGCGTAACCGCGGTCGGGGGTGACGTTCACGTCGATCGCGGCATCGTGGAGTCCGAGGACCTCGCGTGCGTCGGCGCCGGGCTCGGCCGTGCCGGGGGCGAGCACCAGGATGCCGCTGTGGTCGTTGCCGATGCCGAGCTCCGACACCGAGCAGATCATGCCGTCGGAGACGCGACCGTAGGTCTTGCGGGAGGCGATCTCGAACGGACCGGGCAGCACGACGCCGGGCAGTGCGGCCACGATCAGGTCACCCACGGCGAAGTTCCGGGCACCGCAGACGATGTCGCGCGGCTCCGCCTCGCCCACCTCGACGGTGCAGAACCGGATCGGCTTCTTGAACTCGGTGAGTTCCTCGATCGTCTCCACGCGACCGATCACCAGCGGACCGGTGATCTCCGGGAACTTCTCGATGTCCTCGATCTCGAAACCCACGCGGACGAAACCCGCGTCGATCTCCTCCGTGGTGGCCGACCACGTCGGGTCGCCCGCGCGCAGGACCTCGGTGTACCAGGACTGTGGTGCACGCACTGTGTATCAACTACTTTCGTCGCGTCGTGAAAAGTCTGGAGGGGTCGCGCCGCTCAGGCGGCCGGACCGAACGGGAGGGTGAACCGGATGTCGCCCTCGACCATGTCGCGCATGTCGGAGATGTCGTTGCGGAACTGCAGAGTGCGCTCCAGCCCCATGCCGAATGCGAAACCGGAGTAGACGTCCGGGTCGATCCCGCTGGCGCGCAGTACGTTCGGGTTCACCATGCCGCACCCGCCCCACTCGACCCAGCCGGGCCCGCCCTTCTTGGCGGGGAACCACACGTCGACCTCGGCCGACGGTTCGGTGAACGGGAAGTAGGACGCGCGCATCCGGGTGGTGGTCTCCGGCCCGAACAGTGCCCGGGCGAAGGTCTCGAGGGTGCCGCGCAGGTTCGCCAGGGTGAGGCCCTTGTCGATGGCGAGACCCTCGATCTGGTGGAAGACCGGGGTGTGGGTGGCGTCGAGTTCGTCGGTGCGGAACGTACGACCCGGGCAGGCCACGTAGATCGGCAGGTCGCGGTTGAGCATCGAGCGCACCTGAACCGGTGAGGTGTGGGTACGCAGCACCTGACGCGAACCCTCGGGTGCGATGTAGAAGGTGTCCTGCATCGACCGGGCCGGGTGATCCGGCAGGAAGTTGAGGGCGTCGAAGTTGTGGTGTTCGGTTTCCACCTCGGGACCCTCGGCGATCTCCCAGCCCATGCCGACGAAGACGTCGGCGACCTGCTCGGCGATCACGGTGATGGGATGGCGCGCACCGACCGGGCGTCGACCGCTGGGCAGGGTCACGTCGACCGACTCGGCGACGAGGACCGCCGCATCGCGCTCGGCCTCGAGGACCGCGGTGCGCAACTCGAGCGATGCGGTGACCCGGCCACGGACCTGGTTGACGAGCTTGCCTGCTTCCGAGCGCTGATCCTTCGGCAGGCTGCCGAGTGCGCGTCGGGCCAGGGCGATCGGCGAGCGATCACCGAGGTGCGCGGATTTCGCCGCGGACAACTGCTCGAGGTCGGCCGCCGCATCGAAGGCCTCGACGGCCGACGCCGCGGCCGCCTCGAGCTCGTCGGGTCCGGGGAATACCGTTTCGTCGGCGGAAGTGGCCACGGTCGGCGAGCTCCTCATGCATGGGTCGGTGGATGGACGGTGTCGTCGTGACGCGGAGGGCCGGTCGGGCGCGGAAACCGGCTCGAGGCGACCGTCGACGGCGGCGATGACTCTCATCGAGGGTAGTCGACCGCCGCGACGCGCTGACCTGCAGGGAGGCGTGGTCTCCGGGAACCGTGTCCACTCCGCGCGGACTGGGCGGCCGAAGAGCGAGGACACGAGCGGTCGTCGCACATCCGATCCCGGCGATCAGCCACCCGACGCCGCCGTCGAGCAGGCCGTACCGCGACACCATCAGAACAGCGACGCCGAGGCACACGAGCACGGCCAGCAGGGCCAGGTCACGAGCGCGTCCGGATCGCCGGGCGACCGGATCATCCCACCACCGGAGCGGCCGGTTCTCCAGATGCGACAGCACCGCGACGACGGGCACCATGAGCGCGAGGAGCAGCATCGTCTGGGCACCGACGATGATCGGGAACGACGCGGAGTGCACATCGGCACGATCCAGACCCGTCACCGCGCCCGACACGATGATCGCGGCAAGCACCGGCAGATGCCAGAGGTACAGCGTCATCGCACCCCGGTTGCCGAGGACGACCCACCACCAGACCCGCGGACGCGCCGCGATCTTCGCCAGCACCCTTCGCACGGCGATCGCGCCCGCACACAGCACGCTCGCGTGACCGGCGAGGAGCAGGCTGGGCGGGCTCATGTTCGACAGTTGCTGCCCCGGCACCGTGACGAGCGAGACCTCATACGGACCTCGGTACACGAGCCCGACGTCGAGGATCAGCACACCTGTCGCCACCGCCGCGGCAGTCACCGGACGAAGGATGCGCTTGGCGTAGGCGACGCCGAGCACGGCCGGGATCGTCCACACCGTGAGGAAGTTCAGATAACCGAGCCACGACGGGCCGTCGGCGAAACGCATCACGTCGATGACCGCTGCACTCCCCCAGCATGTTCCGAGGGCGATCATCACGTGGCGGGGTGTGCCGATCCGCTGCAGCAGCGGGACCACGGCCAGCACGAGGAGATACGCACCGAGGAACCAGAGCAGCTGCACGCCGAGTCGCGCGACGACGTCGGCCGCGGCGTCGAGGCCGGCGGTCGTCAGTCCGGCCAGCAGGAGCAGCACGGCGCCGAGGTACCAGACGAGTGGACGCAGCAGTCGCTGCACGCGGGTGAACAGCCAGTGCCCGGCAGTGGGGTGGTCGTGGGAAGCACGCGACATCCACCCGTGCGTCGACGCGGCGGCACCCGCGAAGAAGAATAACGGCAGCACCTGGAGCAGCCAGGTGGCCGGCTGCAGGATCGGCACGTCGCCGAGTGTGTTGCCGAGGCGGATCGCGCCGTCGGATGTGTCGACGGTGAGCATGATCGAGTGGCCGGCGACGACCACCAGCAGCGAGCAGATGCGGATGAGGTCGACGACCCGATCGCGGTCCCCGGTGAGTGCCGCGAGTTCGTGTGGGGTCGGCAGACTGGTCGGTCCGTCGGTCGTCCGGCGGCGAGAGGTCGTGAGCATTCACCGAGTCTCGCCGGGTACGTGGCCCTCGACCTGAGCAGAACTACTCAGCCGGAGTCGGTGATCCCCGCACCCTCCGGGCCTGTGGCACGCATCACGTGCCACCGAAAAGCTTTACCATCGGCCGCCACCACGGTAGAGACGGATAGGTGAAGCAATCAACTATCACCCAGCTCCGAGGCGACGGCATCCGACTCGCCGCCGACGTCTGGGAGCCCTCCGGCACGCCGGCCGGCACCGCCCTGTTGCTGCACGGCGGTGGACAGACCCGGCATTCCTGGCAGCGCACCGGCGCCCGCCTCGCCGAGCACGGCTGGCGGGCACTGACGATCGACGCCCGCGGACACGGAGACAGCGACTGGGCCGACGACGGCGACTACAGCCACGACGCGCACGCCCGTGACCTGCGGCAGATCGTCGCCGACCTGGGTGAGACACCGGTGCTGGTCGGCGCGTCGATGGGCGGTTTGGCCTCGCTACACGCCGCGGGCGCCGACCCGTCGATCGCGCGGGCGCTCGTCCTCGTCGACATCACCCCGACCGCCGAACCCGAGGGAATCGCCAAGATCACCGGCTTCATGCGCGACGGACTCGACGGCTTCGACAGTCTCGAAGACGCCCTCGACGCCGTCGTCGCCTACAACCCACACCGGAGCCGCCCGCCCCGGATCGAGGGCCTGCGCAAGAACCTCCGGGAACGCGACGGGCGCTGGTACTGGCACTGGGATCCGCGGATGCTCGAATCGCACGACCACATGGAGCAGACAGCCGCCGACCGGGAGGAACGTGCGCGCGAGGCCGCACGGGCGGTGCGGGTCCCGACCCTGCTCATCCGGGGCAAACAGTCCGATGTCGTGAGCGACGACGGCGTGCGCGAGCTACTCCGACTGATCCCCGGTGCCCGCCTGATCGACGTCACCGGCGCAGGCCACATGGTCAGTGGCGACGACAACGACGTTCTGAGCAGCGGCCTGATCGACTTCCTGGACGGCGTCGCGGGCGCCGAGGCCGGCTGAAAGGCAACGGTCCCGGCACTCTGCGTGCCGGGACCGAAGCGATGACGGGGGCTACTTGCCGAAGCCGGCGCGCTTGAGGGCGTCGGCCATCGCACCGTTCGGTGCGGGGCGCCGGTCGTTCCGGTTGCCGCCACCGCGGTTGCCCTGGTTGGCGCGACCACCCTGAGCACCCTGACCGCCACGCTGATCGTTGCGACGTCCCTGCCCACCGCCACGGCTGCCCTGCTGGTTGTCAGGGCGCGGTGCGCGGGTGCCACCCTTGCCCGAGTTACCTGCGCCGGGCTCGTCGTCGAGACGCAGCGACAGTCCGATCCGCTTGCGGTCGACGTCGACGTCCATGACCTTCACCTTCACGATGTCGCCGGACTTCACGATCTCGTGCGGATCGGAGACGAAGCGGTGCGCCATCGCGGACACGTGAACCAGACCGTCCTGGTGGACGCCCACGTCGACGAAGGCACCGAAGGCCGCCACGTTGGTGACCTGACCTTCCAGCACCATGCCGGGCGTGAGGTCGGAGACCTTCTCGATGCCGGCGGCGAAGGTCGCGGTCTTGAACTCGGGGCGCGGGTCACGACCCGGCTTGTCGAGCTCGGCGATGATGTCGATGACGGTCGGACGGCCGAACGTCTCGTCGACGAAGTCGTCGGGACGCAGCTTGGTGAGGGTGGCGGTGTCGCCGATCAGCGAGCGGACGTCGGTGCCGACGTTGTCGAGAATCCGGGTGACGACCGGGTAGGCCTCGGGGTGGACGCTCGACGCGTCGAGGGGGTTGTCGCCGTCGGTGATCCGGAGGAAGCCGGCACACTGCTCGAAGGCTTTGGGTCCGAGTCGCGGCACATCGGTGATCTGCTTGCGGCTACGGAACGCGCCGTTCGAGTCACGATGCGCGACAATCGATTCCGCGAGCCCGGCGGTGATACCGGAAACACGGGACAGCAGCGGTACCGATGCCGTGTTCACGTCCACACCCACCGCGTTCACCGCATCTTCGACCACGGCGCCGAGCGACCGGGCCAGCAGCGTTTCGGAGACGTCGTGCTGATACTGGCCGACGCCGATCGACTTGGGATCGATCTTCACCAGCTCGGCGAGCGGGTCCTGCAGGCGGCGCGCGATCGAGACCGCACCGCGGATCGACACGTCGAGGTCGGGCAGTTCCTTCGAGGCATACGCCGACGCCGAGTACACCGACGCGCCGGCCTCCGAGACCACGACGCTGGTCGGCGGCTTCTTGCCGGAGTCCTTGATGGCCGCGATCAGTTCACCGGCGAGCGCGTCGGTCTCGCGGGACGCGGTGCCGTTGCCGATCGCGATCAGCTCGACGCCGTGCTTCTGGACGAGCGCACCCAGCACAGCGAGGGCGCCGGCCTTGTCGCGACGCGGCTCGTGCGGGTAGATGGTGGCGGTGTCGACGACCTTGCCGGTGTCGTTGACCACGGCGACCTTCACACCGGTGCGCAGGCCGGGGTCGAGGCCCATGGTGGTGCGGGCGCCCGCAGGTGCGGCCAGCAGCAAATCCTTGAGGTTGGTGGCGAAGACGGCCACCGCGTCGGCTTCGGCTGCCTGACGCAGACGCATCCGCACGTCGAGCGACAGTCCGACGAACAGCTTGGTGCGCCACGCCCAGCGGACGGTGTCGGCGAGCCAGCGGTCGGCGGGACGGCCCTGATCGGAGATCCCGAAGCGCGCGGCGATGCGCTGCTCGTAGGGACCGGGTCCGGCCGGCCGGTCGGCGGACTCCGGGTCGGCGTCGAGAGTGACCGTCAGGATCTCCTCCCGTTCACCGCGCAGGACGGCGAGCACGCGGTGCGACGGGATCGAGGTGAAGGGCTCGGAGAACTCGAAGTAGTCGGCGAATTTGGCGCCGGCCGATTCCTTGCCCTCGCGAACGGTGGTCCGCAGCACGCCGGTCTGCCACATCAGCTCACGCAGGTCACCCACGAGGTCGGCGTCCTCGGCGAAACGCTCGACGGCGATCGCGCGAGCGCCGTCGAGCTGCTCGGCGGTGAACGTCGACGGGTCGGTCATCGGGTCCGACAACAGCGCGTCGGCCACCGGTTCGTGCCCGGCCTCGCGTGCGATCTGGGCCTTGGTGCGCCGCTTGGGCTTGTAGGGCAGGTAGATGTCCTCGAGGCGTGCCTTGGTGTCGGCGGCAAGAATCCGTGCGTCGAGTTCGGTGTCGAGCTTGCCCTGGGCGGCAATCGACTCACGAACCGCCTGCCGCCGGGCCTCGAGGTCACGCAGGTATCCGAGACGCTCGTCGAGCGTGCGCAGCTGAGTGTCGTCGAGCCCGCCGGTGACCTCTTTGCGGTACCGCGCGACGAACGGGACCGTCGATCCGCCGTCGAGCAGTTCGATCGCGGCCCGGACCTGTCCGACGCCGACGCCGAGTTCGGTGGCGATGGCCGACGCGATGCGAGCGTTCACGACCGCGGGGTCGGGGGCAGGCACCGTCTGCGGGGTGACGGCATCCGACTGCGCGGCAGCCGACTGGGCTGGGGCTGCGGGAGCGGACTCGGATGGGGGCACGGACACGGGTGGCACAGTTTCTGACACGATCGCCGACCCTACCGGCCGCCTCGGACAGCTGTCAGCCGCGACCCACCGCACTGTGGATGCGCGCACTCTCGTACAGGCAGATCGCGGCCGCGGCGGCCACGTTCAGGCTCTCGGCGCGACCGCGGATCGGAATCGACACCCGGTGGTCGGCAGCGGCCTGGATGTCGGGGGGCAAGCCATGGGCCTCGTTGCCGAACAGCCAGCCGACCCGGCCGGACAGCACCTCGGCGGCGTGATCGAGGTTCACCTCGCCGTCGGCGGCGGTGGCGAGCAACGTGACACCCGCACCTGCGATGGCGTCGAGTCCCTCGGTCAGGGCACGGTGACGCACCACCGGCACGGTGAACACCGACCCTGCGCTCGCACGGACACATTTGCCGTTGTGGGGGTCGACGGCGTCGCCGAGCAGCACGACGGCGTCGGCGCCCATCGCGTCGGCACATCGGATCAGGGTTCCGGCGTTGCCGGGCTCCCGCGGTTCGACGGCGATCGCGAGCAACCTCGGCTCGTCGGCGAGGACGCTCTCGAGCGGCACGTCGAGGAGCGGACAGACCGCGAAGATCCCGGGCGGGGTCGATGTCTCCGCGAGCTTCGACGCCGCCCGCGCGGAGATCACGAGGACGGGGACGCCGGCGGCCGCCGCGGCGTCGGTGAGCTCTCGGTGCCGAAGACGCTCCTCGTCGGCGACCAGCACGACCTCGGCGCGGTCGACAGCGAGGGCCGAGCCGACCGAGTTGGCCCCCTCGGCGAGGAAACGCCCCTGGTCGCGCCGCTCGGCGGCGCGATGGAGCTTGGCATACGACACGACCCGCGAGGATCGCTCGGACAGGATCTCCGTCATCGGATCATCCGTGGTGCGACTCGCGGGTCGTGTGTGGTGTGGCGCAATCAGGCAGCCGGGGCGTTGACGTCAGCCGGCAGGGCCTTGCGGGCGACCTCGACCAGGCCGGTGAAGGCCTCGGGATCGGTCACCGCGATGTCGGCGAGCACCTTGCGGTCAACCTCGACACCAGCGGCCTTGAGGCCCTGGATGAAGCGGTTGTAGGTGATGTCGTTGGCGCGGGCCGCAGCGTTGATGCGCGCGATCCACAGCTTCCGGAACTCACCCTTGCGGGCGCGACGGTCCCGGTAGGCGTAGGTCATCGAGTGGAGCTGCTGCTCCTTGGCCTTGCGGTAGAGGCGCGACCGCTGTCCGCGGTAGCCCTTCGAGGCCTCGAGGGTGGACCGACGCTTCTTCTGGGCGTTCACTGCCCTTTTCACGCGTGCCATGTGTTAGATCCTTTTGCTTGTCAGATGTCCGGGTTCGCGCGCGTCAGATGTTCAGCAGGCGCTTGATGCGGGGGGCGTCGTTCTCGCTGACGACGGTGGTGCCGTCGAGACGACGGGTCCGCTTGGAGGGCTTGTGCTCCAGCAGGTGGCGGCGGTTGGCCTTCTGGCGGACGATCTTGCCGCTGCCGGTCACCTTGAACCGCTTCGCGGTGCCCTTGTGGGTCTTGCTCTTTGGCATGTCTTTCCTTCTGTCGGGCGAACTCGGGCAGCCGAACCTGATCAGGTCCGGCTGGAATCCGGGTTCACGTCTCGTGATCTCGGCCGGGACGGGGCATGCACCCGCGTCCGGCCGATCGGCTCAGCTCTCGTCCGGCGCGTTCTTCGGGCCGCCGGAACGTTCGCGGCTCTCTTGCGCCTTCTGGCGGGTCTTCGCGCCCTTGTGCGGGGCGAGGACCATCGTCATGTTGCGACCGTCCTGCTTGGCCGAGGTCTCGACGAAGCCGTAATCGGCGACATCGTTACCCAGGCGCTGCAACAGGCGGTAGCCGAGCTCAGGACGGGACTGCTCGCGGCCGCGGAACATGATGGTCACCTTCACCTTTGACCCCGCCTCGAGGAACCGGACGACGTGACCCTTCTTGGTCTCGTAGTCGTGGTCGTCGATCTTGGGGCGGAGCTTCTGCTCCTTGATGACGGTCATCTGCTGATTGCGACGCGATTCGCGCTGCTTCTGGGCCGCTTCGTACTTGAACTTGCCGTAGTCCATGATCTTGCAGACCGGCGGACGGGCGTCCGGAGCCACCTCGACCAGGTCGAGGTCGGCCTCGTAGGCCAAGCGAAGCGCATCTTCAACACGCACGATGCCCACCTGCTCCGAGTTGGGTCCGACGAGTCGGACCTCAGGGACGCGGATGCGCTCGTTGATGCGGGTCTCAGTGCTGATGGGGCCTCCTAGTTCAATCCTGCAGTGGTAACCGTCGCGTCGTGCGAGGGTCGTGTGCAGGAGAACGAGCGCAAACCTCAGCAAACGAGCCCCGGGACAGATGTCCGCGGGGCTCCGATACCGACCGATTCTGCTACTGCGCCCAAGGGCACAGCGCGGCCGATCTCTCAGTCGCATCGACGAGGATGCGATCTGCGACGATCGGCGTGAACCGGACCGTGCAACTGCGGTGATCTCGCGAGGCGAGTACTGCGTCGAACGGTGGGAGCGGAACTCCACTTACGACCCCGGCGCATACCAGGGCGGTCGTGCTATGGGAGTCTAACAGCCATGGCCGAGAACCCCAATTCGTCACCAGCACCGATACCCCAAGGGGGTGCGACGGGCAGTGGCGCCGACACGGATGATGCGGCACACACTGAATTCGACAACGTCCGTGACCTGGGAGATATTCCGGCGATCGAGGTCATCACCCGTTCCATCGTGATGCTCATGAGTGCCGCCGCCGAGAAGCTCGGACTGGCCGAGGGCACCCCCGAGGACCGGATCGACCTGCCCGAGGCACGCACGCTCATCACCGCGCTGGCCGGCCTCGTCGACGCGTCGAAGGCCGATCTCGGCATCCACGCCGCACCGATCCGCGACGGCCTGAAGGGCCTCCAGCTCGCCTTCCGGGAGGCGAGCGCCTACCCCGACGAGCCCGGCGAGGGCCCCGGCGAGAAGTACACCGGCCCGGTTCGGGTTCCGAAGAAGTAGGCGGTACGAACTCTCGAGGCCCCACACCCATCGCTATACCTGTCGATAAACGGGCTGGCCGCAGGGGCACGAGTCGGTGAGATCAACGGGCAGGTAACCGTCTGGTCAGATCCGGCGACTGGCTGACTACTGACTGGCACTACACTCAAACCACGCCTCGCTCATCGGCTCAGGCAATGCCGGGAAGCCCGGAAGCCGTACTTCACCACATTCTTGGTGGTCTATTCAGTACTCATAGATGCAGGCAGTCAGAACGAACACCTACTTCAGTCTGGCACCCAGTTCGTTAATAACTTCGAATTCGGAAGCAACTTCGCCTTGCACGAGACAACGCTCTCCCCAGTCTCTCGAAAGTACCAACCCATTTCCGTCACTACTGCCACATCCGGAACCAAGGGATGATCGATTGCGATCAGTGAACTGGTTGAAATCAAGTGGTCGGACTGAAAGGAGACGAAGCGTCCCGCACGTTCAACCTCATCCACGGTCTGCAGCAGGCGCGGTCCGCCATAAGCTACAAGTTGACCTAGCACGCGCAGAGAAACAAGCTCGATCAGTTCATCAAGCTCCTCAAACGCATTGGAAAGATTCCTCGCATCTTCAGGAAGTGAAGCTACTACGTCACTAACCCGATCGCGACGGTACGCAAACCGGTTCAGCATTCCATCCTGCGCATGCTCACCGATCGCCGAATGCTCCAGCATCGGAGCAAGTTCCCGACGCACATCCCTTAGGCTACGAGCGCCTTCAGGCGATAGATCGTCAAGCAATTCCGAATACCGGCACCACTCGACAGTCGCTTCGAGCGCCTTCACGAGACCGGTCATTGCGGACACATAATCACGAAAGCTCTCCCGAAAGACTCCGGCGTCTCGAGGAGCACTTTCGTACTGAAGCCCAGCCAGAAGCGCTTCCCTGCGCCAGCCTAGCCCTGGCCGGACTTCTGAACATGTCAGATGGGTCCCGTGAGCGAGGTGCGGGACGGGGATTTGCGGGTATCCGGGTATCCGTGACCGAATCCATGCAACGCCACATTCAGCCGTACCTCCGATCGTCGCGACTCGCTCTAGAAACCTTGCGAGCGCCGGAGCGCTTTGGTCGACGAACGGTAGTTGTTGGGCAAGGACGCCCCACTTATGGGTCAGCAGGGGCTCTTCTGAAACCACTCGCGCTCCGGCGTCAAGGTTACGCAGCGCCTCAGGGATGCCGTCCGGTTGATCATTGTTTCGCGGGAGGAGCTTTCGGAAAGCGTCAACCAATGACGACCCTCGCCACACATCCGCCAATTCAACGGTTGCTTGCCAAACTTCATTTGAAGACACTGAATTTCTCCATAACCGTAGCACCAGCACATTAAATGGCAGGGCCTACAACCACTTTATTCCGACTAGTTCATTAATCTCTTTAAGCAAGTCTTCAGCAGCGTCCGATTGAGGCGTTCCTCGGGAGAAGGACTCAATCGACGCTTGGCCAGTCCAACCATCAGCCAAACCTTCGCCGTTACAGCAAACAACCCGAGGCGCCATCGAATCAGCAACGAACCGGTATCTAACCCCCCTTTCCAGAGGAGGAATACTTTCAACCGACTTCTCCAGATTGAACTGAATGCTTCCTAATTGAAAAGAATCTACATACGATATGCGGCCATCGGCAGGTAGAATTTTGTCTAGGAGTCTCCGCTTTGCGTTATCAAGTTCGATCGAGTACCACTCCAAGAACCCCTCGGGGTCACTTGCGATTGCACCCAGGCTGGCAAACCTATTCCGAACCGGCGATTTGAGTATCGATAACAGGTATCTCCGCCAGACACGGGAGGCGATAGTCAATGGCCCGTGTTCGGCCTCGAACGTCACGCCCTCATCCAGATCAACAGAATCGAGAGAGACTTCACCGCGCCAGCCTTCAATCGAACCATCAACAGTGACCATTAATTTATCGCCAAACTCCCACATCGCTAGTCGTGGAATATTGACACCCTCGGGCAGAAGACGTGAAACCAGTTCAACCGATTCGGTATACCACGACTCAGTCGGTTTCCTACCCTCACGCAGGGACACTACTGGAACAGAGAACGGCCGGTACGCAGCAACAGCATGAGCTAGAGTCAGATCAACGCCTGAAATCTCAGAGTAGAACAGCAATCGTAAGTGGTCATCAGAGGCTATAACTCTCGGAAACTCTGCACATTTACGCGCATACGCAATCGCGGCAAGATAGTCAGCGAACGAGTCATGAATAGCTTCGGTTATGTCACCTCCAGATCGACGAACAAGTCCACTATCGAGACCGAAGTCGACAATGTCACGACCGTCTACATCCTGACCGGCCTCAGACAGGATATCCGCGGACTTCTTCGCCAGTTGCGCCCATTCGAACGAATCCGCATAACGGCGACCTTCAGCTGCGAGGCATGCGAAGATTACACCCAGACCAATCTCGTACACTGAAACCTGTTCATAACCCTGATCCTCAGCAATCCTCCGAATGTAAGCAGAATACATGGACGCAGGATTCTGAAAGTCGAAGCCTTGTGCCACTAGCCGGCACGCTACAAGGAAGAGTTGCGGATTGTCAGCAGCATCTCCGATCGCATGTTCCGCTTGCGCTGCCAGAATATTGCATTCTGGCTCGTCAATTATTTCACGAACAATCGCACGCCTACTATCTCTGGTCAAAGATTCCAGCGTAAGAAGCGAAGTCTCTTGATCGCGCGGTAGCACAGATCTTAGAGCCACGAGATCGCGCCCCACAAGGGCCAGTGAAGCACGCAGGTCGCTCATGAGGAGCTCTCTGAGATCTTCCGCCAGCCGACGCCTGAGTTTGACCGGAATTTCAGATAGATTGTCGACAACAACTGTAACATAAGGGTCTTTTAACGCTTCTAAGCCAGTCGCGGAGTATGCGCCCACGAATTGTGGCGAATTGATTCCTTTCGCTATTAGCGACCCAATCCGTCCCGCCACATACGCTTTGGCGTCGACACGAATTATCGCTCGATTCTCTGCCACACTGGCTACTTGGGCACCCAGTATCGCAGTTGTCTTGCCCGTCCCCGACGACCCGTGCAGGAGGACCACACTCTTGCCTCCCAAGAAGTGCGCCAGCGGAAGCCTCGTATGATGATCGGTCTTGCACCTAAGTTCGATGCTAGGTACTTTAATCTCCGCAACCGCACGAATATAGTCGGAACGCGCTTTGATGTTCCACGTGTTCGTTCGGACATACTCACGATTTTCGTTGAGAATGGACCACACATCTGCACTAGTTACGACTCGGCGGTCGACCTCGGACAGCCCGCTTCTACCGACGACAAGCCGGAGGAGTTCGAGGACCACATACATAGAGCGTTCTTCAGCCTCGGCCTCACCAGTTACAGCGGGCAACAAATTGGTTGCCAGACGCACCGCCTCGTCTAACAACGTGTCGAAGCCCTCCGCATTGGCATCGATGAATGCTCTTCGGCACGCATTCAGATCGACACTTAGTTCCAAGCCAGACGCTATGGCCGTCAACCTCCGCTCGTCACCGTTCCGGAGTTCATCGAGCGCAATCAGAACCTTCCGGCCGGTCGGTCCCAGGCGTCCGTCTGTCACAAATCGATACTCGGCCTCTGGGTGCTCTGGCCCGAGCTTCGACCACCGTTCGAGCTCCTCCATCAAATCGGTTTGCGCCCAGGTATAGCGCTGGTCTCGACGTTTGAACTGGAGTGCTCGGACGAGCAGACCGCTCGAATCGAGAATCTCAAGATCGACTACGTCATTATCAGCTTCAACCCGGGCCTGTCCGAGTCTCGGATCGGCCGCCATACCGAGAACGCCGAGGACTGCCTGCGCATGTTGAAAGGCAAAGCCCCCTGCCGCATCTACACCGCCCATGCGTTTGCCCCACCTCCCCATATCGCCGCCCGGAGCCTACTACGGCCGAGTGACACACGGAGCCCGCGAACAACGATCGAGACCACTACCCTAGGGACATGGCGAATCCAGGAGATCCGGATACCCCGGGCGTTGTCCCCCAAGGCACTGGGGCGGAGACCACGCGACCGGACGAAATCATCGACGCCGAAATCGTGCACGCCGGTCCGGCGCCGGGCACCCTCCCCGACCCCGACTACACCGACACCGGTGTCCCGACCTTCGACTTCGTACGCGACAAGATCGAGAACCGCATCGCCACCGCGATCGGTTCCCAGGAACTTGCCGAGGCGAGCGCCGAGGGGCAGAGCGTCGACGAGATGATGCGCAAGCGTGACGAGGCCGCGAAGAAGCGCCTCGAAGAGATCCGCAAGTCGATGGGCACGGGATGACACTCTGTCCCGCCAACCGCTAGCTCCTGACTGAAGCCCACATACCTTCCTGGAGCAACGAAGGAAGCGCACGCCGCGTCGCGAGGTACTGCACGGTCGGACCAAGCTGCGAATGCCGACGGGTAACCGCTGATTGCGTAGCCTTGTCGAAAGCACCGACCCTGCATAACGCTGCAGCGGCGCCACGTACCAAACTGGGGTTGAAATCGGTCGCCGCTACCCTGCGTACAGCCTCGATATCCTCCCGTACACCGCCTCGTACAAGGAGGTTCATTGCTAGATTCCGCAGAAAGATCGGCTTGTTGAGGTCCCAAGCAACCGACCTCGCGTAATCTACCCATTCACGAGGCGGACTACTCAACGTTTCAAGCATCGCCGCGATCAACCATGACTGCTGGAAGAGTTCAAGCCCAGGTTCCCCCGGCCCGTTCAGATGACGGGTGATCTCCTCCTGGACGCGGCGCTCGGAGATAAATGATCGCAAATACATAGCGGCGTCGGAGGACACTTCTTTCAGTCGATCCAGCCTATTCAAAAGGCTCATCAGGATGCCTCGGTCAACGATCGCCGCCAGTCGAGCAATCGCAAACTTCGCGTGACGCCGCTTCAGGCTTTCATCCTCGATGGCGCTCTTAAATAGTTCTCGTAACACAGCGCGCGACTGCGAAAGCCCGTTCTTGAAGATATAGTCAGCATGGTCAAACTTGTCATCATCCGACGGATCTTCATCATCTGGCGCAAGAACGCGTGTCTTCTCAGACCCCACAATAAGCCCACGGTTCCTGCAGAGCACTTCGAAAGTTCGCAATGCACGCAGCGCGCCCACTTCAGTGTCCGCGATGATCCGCACATCATCCATATATCGGAAATAGTTGAAGCCCCTACGCAGCATCGCGTTGTCCACAGAGACCAAAAAATAGTTGCCCAGCAAACGAGATGCATCACTCCCAGTCGGGAGGCCGTGATGGGATGCGTGCCGCCATTGTCTGAGCAGACTTCGGAGAGACCTAAGAACGGGTTCAGGCACCCCCAACGCGTGAAGATCTTCGAACAGTATTTGGTGACTAATCGTCTCGAAATAGCTAACAAGATCAGATTCGACCATCCAGACCGAGCCCTTCTCCCGCTCTTTAACGACAGTCGTTCGAAACTCTACCCATTGCTGGGTCGATGGTTTGAAGAAGCCACGAGCACCAGCACCGTCGAGCCGTGAACTGAATACCCGGTCCGACAGCTCGCCCTCGATTACGTCCGCGAAGCTGCCGCACAGCGCCTGGTACGCCACTCGGTCCTCCAGACTCAAGAGAGCGCCGGCTCGACTTAAGTAGCGGCCCTTGGGAACCTCGACAACCTCGAACGGATCCGCCTGCCCCGTTGCACACTTCGCACTCGCAGCGGCGAGCACCTCAGCCGATGAGTGTTTGAAGTCATCCCACACAAGGATGTCGGGAACCCACAGCTCGCGAAGATCAGTCCGGAGAACGTGCCGCATCGCAGCTTCGACATCCAACCCGCCAGCAGCTACCGACTGAGACCCACCAGACGCTGGGCGTTGCGCTAGCTTGTCGCCGTAGACAATCCAGCGTCCCCCGAGCTTCGTACCGGGAATCGCACCCTGCTGAAGAAGCCGACGAACCGTCGCTGACGACTTGTTCAATCGTAGAGCAGCTTCTTCAACCGTGATGTTGTGCGCCACTGCAGCCTCCCGTGATGAGCGTTTGCGCTCACTTTAGCGCTCATCATGGGCTATATTGAGATCCGCAGCGGCGTGTCGAGAATCAGCCCGCCGACGCGACCGTCTCGTCGACCTTGAGTATCTCGGCGAGGAACTTGCCGGTGTGGCTTCCCGGGGCGACCGCGATGTCCTCGGGGGTGCCCTCGGCGACGACCATGCCGCCACCGCTGCCACCCTCGGGGCCCATGTCGATGACCCAGTCCGCGGTCTTGATGACATCGAGGTTGTGCTCGATGGTGATCACCGTGTTGCCCTTGTCGACCAGGCCGTTGATCACCGCGAGGAGCTTTTTGATGTCCTCGAAGTGCAGGCCGGTGGTCGGCTCGTCGAGGATGTAGACCGTGCGGCCCATCGACCGCTTCTGCAGCTCGGCGGCCAGCTTCACGCGCTGCGCCTCACCACCCGACAGCGTCGGCGCAGGCTGTCCGAGACGGACGTATCCGAGACCGACGTCGTTGAGGGTCTTGAGGTAGCGGTGGATCGAGGTGACCGGCTCGAAGAAGTCAGCGGCCTCCTCGATCGGCATGTCGAGGACCTCGGCGATGGTCTTGCCCTTGTAGTGGACCTCCAGGGTCTCCCGGTTGTAACGGGCACCGTGACACACCTCGCACGGCACGTACACGTCCGGCAGGAAGTTCATCTCGATCTTGATCGTGCCCTCGCCGGTACAGGCCTCACAGCGACCGCCCTTGACGTTGAACGAGAACCGGCCCGGCTGGTAGCCGCGCACCTTGGCCTCGGTGGTCGCCGCGAAGAGCGTGCGGATCTTGTCGAAGACGCCGGTGTAGGTCGCCGGGTTGGAGCGCGGGGTGCGACCGATCGGCGACTGGTCGACCTGCACGAGCTTGTCGAGGTTGTCGAGTCCCTTGATCCGCGTGTGGCGCCCGGGGACTTGTCGTGCGCCGTTGAGCTTGTTGGCGAGCACGGTCGCGAGGATGTCGTTGACGAGGGTCGACTTACCCGAGCCGGACACCCCGGTCACCGCCGTCATCACCCCGAGCGGGAACGACACCTCGATCCCGCGCAGGTTGTGCTCACGGGCGCCGACGACGGTCAGCTGACGCTTGCGGTCGATCGGCCGGCGGATCTCCGGGATCGGCAACGAATCCCGGCCCGACAGATATGCACCGGTCAGCGATTTGCGGTTCTTCAGCAGATCCTTGTAGCTGCCGCTGTGCACGACGTGTCCGCCGTGTTCACCGGCGCGCGGGCCGATGTCGACGATCCAGTCGGCCGCGCGGATGGTGTCCTCGTCGTGTTCGACGACGATCAGCGTGTTGCCGAGGTCGCGGAGGCGGGTGAGGGTCTCGATCAGCCGGCGGTTGTCACGCTGGTGGAGACCGATCGACGGCTCGTCGAGGACGTACAGGACGCCGGCGAGACCGGACCCGATCTGCGTCGCGAGACGGATGCGCTGTGCCTCGCCGCCGGACAGCGACCCGGCCGCACGCGACAGCGACAGATATTCCAGGCCGACGTCGAGCAGGAAGCGGATGCGGGCCTGTACTTCCTTGAGAACGCGGCTGGCGATCGCGGCCTGACGCTCGTCGAGATGGAGGTTGTCGAGGAAGTCGGCGCATTCGGCGACCGACAGCGCACAGACCTCGGCGATCGACTTCGGGCCGTACTCGGGGTGGTTCAGGGTGACGGCGAGGATCTCGGGACGCAGACGCGCACCCTGGCAGGCGGGGCACGGCACGTCGCGCATGTACCCCTCGTAGCGTTCCTTCATCTGCTCGGACTCGGTCTGGTCCATCCGCCGGGCGAGGAACGACATGACACCTTCGAACTCGGTGTAATACGAGCGGGTGCGTCCGTAGCGGTTGCGGAACTTCACGTGCACCTGGTGGTCGCTGCCGTTGAGCAGCGCGCGACGCGCCTTCACCGGCAGCTTCTTCCACGGTGTGTCGACGTCGAAGCCCATCTGGTCGGCGAGACCCGACATCAGGCGCAGGAAGTAGTCGGCGTTGTGGCCCGTCGACCACGGTGCGACCGCACCCTCGGACAGGGTCAACTCGGGGTCGGGCACGACGAGCTCCTCGTCGACCTCCTTGCGGATGCCGAGGCCGTCACACTCCGGGCACGCACCGTAAGGCGAGTTGAACGAGAACGACCGCGGCTCGAGGTCGTCGATGGCGATCGGGTGGGCGTTGGGGCACGCCATCTTCTCGGAGAACCGGCGCTCGCGATTCGGGTCGTCTTCCTCGAGATCGACGAAGTCGAGCACGATGATGCCGTCCGCGAGACGCAGACCGGTCTCCACCGAATCGGTGAGACGCTGCTTGGCGCTTGCCTTCACGACGAGGCGGTCGACGACGACCTCGATGTCGTGCTTCTCCTGCTTCTTCAGTTTCGGCGGATCGGTGAGCTGGTGCACGACGCCGTCGATACGGGCGCGGGAGAAGCCCTGCGTCTGGAGTTCGGCGAAGAGGTCGACGAACTCGCCCTTACGGGTGCGGACCACCGGTGCGAGGACCTGGAAGCGGGTGCCTTCGTCCATGGCGAGCACCTGGTCGACGATCTGCTGGGGGGTCTGCTTGGCGATCGCCTCGCCACAGATCGGACAGTGCGCCTTACCCGCGCGGGCATAGAGCAGCCGGAGGTAGTCGTAGACCTCGGTGATGGTGCCGACCGTCGAACGGGGGTTGCGGTTGGTCGACTTCTGATCGATCGAGACCGCAGGCGACAGTCCCTCGATGAAGTCGACGTCGGGCTTGTCCATCTGGCCGAGGAACTGCCGGGCGTAGGCCGAGAGGGACTCGACGTAACGACGCTGACCTTCGGCGAAGATCGTGTCGAAGGCGAGGGACGACTTACCCGATCCCGACAGCCCGGTGAACACGATGAGGCTGTCCCTGGGCAGGTCGACATCGATGCCCCGAAGATTGTGTTCGCGGGCACCTCGGACGATCAGACGATCAACCACTGCAGTCCTAACGTTTCTTCTCGAGTCAGAGTCTTCTCAAACTCACCGGGGCGCACGGGTGGCGCATGGGCACCGTAACGACAGGCACCGACAAAACTGTTCCGGAAGCGTCGGCCCGGATGGGATTCGTGGTCCGAGAGCCGGACGATCGGTCTCGCCATCCGCGCCATACACCATCGGACCGATAGTCCACGATACCCGCGCGCAGGGATGGTCCGACCGTCGCGAGCGTCACACATCGGCCGCGCGGTGTCATAGCCTTGCCGCATGACCTCAGCGACACCGATCAGCGATTCCTACACCGGCGATCTCTCCGGGTCGAAGACCCCGCAGCGCCGCACCCTCGGCTCGGCCACCATCGTCAAACTGTCCGTCGGTCCGATGGACAACAACGTCTACGTGGTGACCTCGAAGGCCACCGGCGACCAGCTGATCATCGACGCCGCGAACGACGCGGACACGATCATCGCCACACTCGACGCCATCGGCGGGAAGCCGGCCCTGATCTTCACGACCCATCAGCACCACGATCACGTGCAGGCACTGGCCGCAGTGGCCCAGCACACCGGAGTGCCCACCGCCGCCGGCCGGTTCGACGCCCCCGAACTCCCGGTCACCCCGGATCGTCTCGTCGACGACGGGGACGTGATCGAGATCGGCGACCTCCGCTTCGAGGCGATCCACCTCGTCGGCCACACCCCGGGCTCGATCGCGCTCGCCCTGACCGACACGGGGTCGGACGGCGACACGGTCCATCTGTTCACCGGCGACTGCCTGTTCCCCGGCGGCATCGGCAAGACCTGGAAGCCCGAGGACTTCGACACCCTCATCGAGGACGTCTCCACCAAGCTGTTCGACCGCTTCGGCGACTCGACCGTCGTCTACCCGGGACACGGGAAGGACACCACCCTGGGCGCCGAACGCGCCTCGGTGCCGGAGTGGCGCGAACGGGGCTGGTGAGACGTTTTCGCAACGGACCTAAAGAAAGGGGACTACATGGGGCCCCAACCCGACGGCGATCTGCCACCCTACGACCTGAGCTCGGACATCGACGGGGTGCGATACGCCGTCGTCGACCCCGATGATGCGGACATGTCCGGATGGTCCCTCGAGATGAAGAACATCTGGCGGGGAGATCCGGATGCCCCGACGTTTCTCTCGTCGTTCACGCAAGAGCCCTGGTTTCAGGCGAGCGAGGGGCGATGGAACGCCCTCGGTCGCGGCACCCTGAAGACGGCGTGGTGTGCGGTTGCAGAAAGGGGTGAACGGATCATTGCTTGGATCGGACCAGACGGCACTCGTCACGAGACCGAGACCGAGACATAGCGGTCGCCGCGCGCCAGGTGTTGAGGAACTGATGCGGCATTACGGAGTCACGTAGGGCCACTGCGTTATGTCAGGTGCGGCGGTGGCGCCCGGTAGTAAGAAGCGGCTGGCAGCGGCGCGACGCTACACAACCGAGGCTGCACCGTAAAGAGGTCGCGACCTCGGTTGAACGCTTTACAATCGGCGCGTGAGAAAGAAGCCCGAGAAACCCGTCATCACCGAGGAGATGATCGACGCCGAGATCGCGCGCCAGGAGGCGAACGCCCAGGGCGGTGTGGTCGACATGGAGGGCTCCAAACCGAGGAACCTCACCGCGAGTAGTCTCGTCTCGATCCTGGCCGCTGCCGGCGCTGTGATTCTGCTGATCGTGTGTATCCCGTTGATGACATCGACGATGAGAGGACCCGGCGCGAACTGCGGGACGATCTTCGCTTCGTCTCATACCTGGACGTACTCGTCGAGCTACGATCCCGATTCGTCGTATTATCGCGTGACGCCGTCCGATGTTCGCGAAAAGACCGAGGCGAACGTCGAAGACTGGTTAGCGGACTTGGATCGTGGCGCTGCTGCGTACAGATTCTGCGAGACACAGCATTCGGATCGGCGGATTCTGTTGATCTCGCTGGGATCGGTGGCTGTTGTGCTGTTGGTGGTTTCTGGTGTCGTGTGGCGGATTAGCCGACGCCCTCAACCAAACTCGTAAAACGAGACCTCTCTACGAATCTCCCGCCAACCTAACGCGGTGTCCTCAAGCGCTGTTATAGTGCACTGTCACTCCCCGCGTACCGAGAGCGACGTCGGCAACAGCAGCGTGGGATTCCGGATCACCGTGCGAGACATCTTCGTCCTCGGACTCGTCGTCACCACCGCGCACTCCAACCCAGGCTCCCAAGCGCAGAACCCCGGCGCTCGTCGCCCGAACCAAGCAACACGGCGAGGTAAACTGACGGCCCTTCACAAGTTGCCGATCAAGAGCTCCGGCTGGACGACACGCCAACCCCGCGTTCATGGGTGGCCCGGATGACGAAGCGGCCCGCACCGACCGGTGCTGGGCAAGAGCGCCTCCCCGTGCGGAGCCTCCGAACAAGGACTCCTTGCCTCAGCACCCCCGGTCACGACGTCGTGCACTCGGCCGACGCATTGCCGGGAGGCACTGCGGACTGCCTCCGGCGCGCTACCTGAGAGATATGACGATGGTCTCCCGCTGCAACGCTCTCGGCTACACGCTTCGTACCAGCGGGCACCTTTCAAATTATTGCCCTAAGACATTGGGTCCGCGGCACGCTACCGCCGCCGGAACGTTCGAAGAAGCACATCATGGAGCGGCTCTTCACCGGTTTGGTGATCGCTGCCACGGCCACGACGCTGGGGGTTAGTGTCGCCGACGCCAACCCGACTGCGGAGCCTCGCGACGGCGGCCCCTGTTACGCGCATGAGTTCGGCAGAGACTCACCCGACGGCGAACTCTACTGTTCCGGATTGACCAACAGCTGGCAGAACCGTTCCGATCGCGCCAGGGTGGTACACATCGGTGACCCTTGTTCGAAATTGGGCCTGCGAGGCCCAGGACGTCTCCACCAAGCTGTTCGACCGCTTCCCCTATCGACCGTCGTCTACCCGGGACACGGCAACGCTCGGCGCCGAACGCGCCTCGGCGCCGGAGGGGCGCGAGCGCCGCTGGTGACAACCCGGGCGACCCTAGAGACGACTAGGGTGATTCGCGCCAGAACTCGAGCATCGGTTCTCGGCCCAACTCCTCGCCGCCCTGCGTGATCGTCAGCGACTCGATGTCGATCACGTATCGGACGTCTCCGTTCGTGACGATGTACCCGCGTTCGGTTAGCAGCGGGTCGTCAATTTCGATAAGCCCCATATCACTGAGCCGCACACCCTTGTAATAGAGACGGCCACCGTCTGACCGGCAGACGATGACAAGCGATTCCGGTGTCCGACCGAGAAGTACGGCCCGGTCGGTGTTGTCGCAGGTTCCTCCGGTGACCCCTTCGAATCCTCGGACACTGGTCCCCGGGATGGTCGGTTCCGACTCCTCAGTCGACGGGGCGCGGTTGTCCGGCATTGTGTTGGTAGGCGCCGCCGTCCGATGCGCCGGCGACGCAGCGGTGGATTCTCGGTCCGGGCCCGAGGAACGAGCCTCATTCGCCACTTGGACACCGACGTCGGCGAGCGCGACACAGAACATCAGGACGGGCACTGCCGCCGCCCCGAGAATCCACGGTGCGAGCTTCGGACGGCGAACCGGCGCACGTGCGTCACCCTTCGATGCCAGGACCACCCGGGTCTCGCCGAGTCTGCTCTGCAGCCCCTCGCTCGTGGGATGTTGATCGGGGTTTCCGTGCAATTCGACAGCCAGCGCCGCCAGCACGATCAGGTAGACCGGGAGCAGGAGGAACAGTCCGTGAACCCAGTTCCGTCGAAACGCTTCCGACAGTGACGGCAGGCCACCAGGACCAACCACGCGCAGCCCGAGCAGCCACTTGCCTGCGGTGCGTCCTGTGTAGGCCTCGGACAGGGCGAAGTAGAACATCGGTGCCACCACGATGATTACCGCAGCCCCGATGTACCAGGTGAGTCGGGCTGCGGTGCTCTCCAGCAACGTCGAAGCGACGATCTCGGTGACAACAATGACCACCACGAATCCGAGGCCCAACAGCACCCAGTCCGACCCGAACGCCGCTGCCCTGGACCCGAGCGAGGACGCCGTGCCGGGTGCGCGCGGTTTCTGCCTCAGGACGGGCGCGGGTCGCCCTTGTCTCGGGCGGTTGAACTCTGCGGCGCGTCGCGTGGGTGCTACCACGGGAACCTCAGGCGCGGCTCTCGTTTTGATGATGTCGATAACCAGGGCGGCAGCAGCCAGGCCGATCAGGACCAGGCTGAGAGCACACGAGAGGACCAGTCCGCTGCCGGCCGAGAAGTCCCCGTCATACCAGCCCGGGTCGTCATCAAACACCGCCGTCCTCGGGTTGAGGATCTGAGAAACCGAGACCACAAAACCGACAAGCGCAAGAACCGCCACTCCGATCGCGCTCCCGAGGCGGAAACGGGTGCGCAGATATCCGAGGCCGACGGCAGCGATCAGGAAACCGACAATGAGCGCCCACACTCCGGCACGTCCGGTGGCCTCTTCGAGCGCGTCCGCTGCGTTCCCCTCGACAAACTCGGCGGTCTGAGGGTCGACATCTTTCACCGCCACAGTCGCCTCACCGAGTCCGTTCAAGGATGCGGTCGCAACGAGGCGCGTTCCATCGTCAAAGAACGAGGCGCTGACGTGTCCCCATTCCATGCTGACCGAAACGGCGAGAGCGATCCCACCCACCGCGATCGCCGTACCCAACAACCACCTAGGCGTCCCCACCAAGACTGGATCGGTCTCTGAAGACGGAGCGGGCTGTTGTTCCCATCCGGAAGCAGTCCAATGATGATCACCCAACGTTTGCTCCCTTCATGTGCCATGTGCGATGTGCAGCGGCATCGAGTCGGTCAGCGACCCGGGATCATCTGTCACTACCCGTCGCCTCGACGAGAGAAACGCGGTACGCGCACGGCGCTCAGCGGCTGGTGACATTCCGGTTGACCCACCCCCGTTCCGTAAACCCGACCCTTCGGAGGGGGTGGGTTTACGGAACTGGGGTGGGTGTGCGTCAGGTTTGAGCCTCGCCCCCTCCGGATACCTGGTTCTCGAAGCGCTCTGTCAAACGTGACCCCGGGATCCCGATGTTCCCGACCGGATCACGAAGAGTCGATTCACCTGCATGGATCCGGAGGGCGGGTAGCGTTGATCAGGCACAAACGCGCTGTACCCAGACGGATCTCGAACCGCACTCGATCGAAGAAGGTTGTGACCGATGATTCTCCGCCGTATCGCCCGCCCGCTCCTCGCGTCTGCGTTCGTCGCCAGTGGCGTCGACGCCATCCGGAGCCCGAAACCGATCGCGCAGTCCGCGGCGCCGCTCGTCGACAAGGCACGCACCGCCCTCCCGCCGGAAGTCGCGGACAAGGTCCCGGAGAACACCGAGACCCTCGTGCAGATCAACGCCGCGGCGCAGATCGGTGGCGGCATCCTGCTGGCGACCGGCAAGTTCCCGCGTCTCGCCTCGGTGGTGCTGGTCGGCACGCTGATCCCGACGACAGCCGCCGGCACGGACTTCTGGAACGAGGCCGATCCGGTCCGCAAGGAAGCTCAGCGCAACGCATTCATCAAGAACGTCGGCCTGCTCGGTGGCGTGCTGCTGGCGGCGGTGGACACCGAGGG
The DNA here is from genome assembly GCF_024733855.1 of Gordonia sp. GONU. NCBI lineage: Bacteria > Bacillati > Actinomycetota > Actinomycetes > Mycobacteriales > Gordoniaceae > Gordonia > Gordonia sp. GONU. The sequence goes on along the minus strand of NZ_JANRHB010000035.1, from coordinate 13,797 downwards.
CAAGCCGTCGCTCGCGTGGCGCGGCCGGCAGAAGGCCACCGCGGTGGCTGCTGCGCTGCCCATCGGCGCGTCCGCCGGATCGTCGGCCTGGGAGACCTTCGTCGAGCGCACCCACGAAGGGGCTGAGGTCGTCGGCGAGCGGTCCGCGGAGGCAGGCGAACTCCTGAGCAAGGGCGCACACCTCGTCTCCGAACGTTCGGTGGACGCCGCAGCGAAGTTCCGCGAGCATGCACCGGAGATCGCCGAAGTGGCGCAGAAGCGCTCCGCAGAGTTCGCGGGTAAGGCCGCCGATACTGCCGCTGAGGTCGCCGAACGTATCCGGGATCGCGCACCAGTGCTCGCCGATGCCGCGGTGGGACGTTCGTCAGACCTGGCTGAGACCGCCCGCAAACGCGGGCCGGAGCTGGCAAAGCAGGCCAAGAAGGCCCAGAAGAAGGCTACGAAGCAGGCGAAGAAGAACGCCCCGAAGATCGCCGACGCCGCCCGGGACCGCTCGGCCGAACTCGCCGAACTCGCCCGGGACCGCTCGGCCGAGTTCGCCGAACTCGCCCGCGCCCGTTCGGCCGAACTCGCCGAGTCCGCACGGCAACTCGCGGCCGCCGCCGAGGAAACCGCATCGCACACCGCGGACGAAGGTCGCAAGCGCTGGCGCAAGGCGCGCGGCTGACCGTCCTGCCCGGTAGCCGGATGCGAGTACGACGCTGACCACCACCGATCACCACGCGGACGCGGCACACCCTCCAGAGAACTATCCCTGGGTGTCCGCGTCCGTTGTGGTCGATCACGTCCCATCGCTCCCGCCTCCGGGTACGCGTCTGGTGGTCGCGGTCGGTTCGAACGCGGCGCCGAGCGTCCTCCGCCGCAAACTCGGACACCTCGACGCTGCCGGCCTCCTCCACCTCCGGCGTGTGCGGGTCGCCAACATCACAGTCGGTCACTCCGCCCACGTCGCAGTCCGCGGATACATCCCTGCGGCACCTGTTCGCACAGCTCACGGCACATGGGAAACGGTGGCGGCCTGGCTGTCACCGCTCCAGACCGAGGCGCTGGACCTGACCGAACCCAACTACGATCGACGGACAGTGAACACGCACGACCATCCCCTCATTCTCGGAGACCCTCGGCTGCCCCACGACGGTCCCGCCACTCCGGACGAGTTCGACATCTACGTGTCGCGTCACGGAGTCCTCGCCGACCCCGCGACGGGAACGCCGCTGCCGTTCGGCAGCCAGGCACGCGTCGTCGGATGGCTGGACCAGCATCTGCACGACCCCGGCCTTCAGGGTTCGACGCCACAGGTCTGCGCGCGACTGGCGACCCCGGACCACGCGGCACGGATCACCGGGCTGATCAAGGACGCCGGGCTGGCACGGCCGGGGTGGCCCGTCGACGCGCGCGGAGGTGTGGCGTGACCGCCTTGTCCCCAGACACCGACACCGACTCGCGGATCAGCGAGGAACAGGAGCACCTCGATCGGGTGTACGGCCGTCTCGACCGGATGCGGCAGACCACCCAGCGGCGCCTGTCGTCGACCCTGAGCGAGCGCGGCGGAACCCCGCAGGCACGGTCGGAACGTGAGTCCTACGAGCGGATGTACAACGAGGATCTCGCGAAATTCGATGCCGCCGAACACAACCTGTACTTCGGCCGCCTCGACCTCGACGACGGCGAGATCCGGCGGATCGGTCGCATCGGTGTCCTCGACGACGGTCTGGGAGACGACGGGACGCACGACCACACCGCGACCGACGCGACGCTGCTGCTCGACTGGCGGGCCCCACTCGCACGCCCCTTCTACCTGGCCACGCCGGCCGCCCCCGAGGACGTCGCCCGCCGTCGCCACATCCGGACCCGCAGCCGCAGGGTCCGCGGGGTCAGCGACGAATCACTGACCGCCGGCGACGCCCTGCTCGACGACTTCGGCCACGGCGACGTCGTCAACGAATCCGCTCTCGTCGCCGCCCTGAACGCGGCGCGCACCGGCGAGATGACCGACATCGTCGAGACCATCCAGCGCGAGCAGGACCTCATCATCCGGTCGACACACCGCGGTGTGACGGTCATCCAGGGCGGTCCGGGCACCGGCAAGACGGCCGTCGCGCTGCACCGTGCCGCGTACTTGCTGTACACGCACCGCGAGATCCTCTCACGCAGTGGCATTCTCATCATCGGACCGAACGACGACTTCCTCAGCTACATCGGCCAGGTCCTGCCGTCGCTCGGCGAATCCGGCGTCCTGCTATCGACGATCGGCGACCTGTTCCCCGGCGTGCGGGCACGGAGCGAGGACCCGCGGTTCACCGCCGGCGTCAAGGGCGGGCTCCGGATGGTCGACGTCCTCAAACGCGCTGTGCGCGCGAAGCAGTCGTTGCCGTCCCGTCCCGAACCGGTGGACTTCGACGGCTATCGGGTCGAGATCGACTCCGCCCTGATCAAGGCGGCGCGTGCCAAGGCCCGTGCGACCCGGCGTGCACACAACCAGTCCCAGAGGGCCTTCCTGAAGGCCGGCCTCGCCGAACTCGCGGCGCGGCACGCCTCGACCATCGGCTCCAGTCTGCTCGACGGTTCTCAGCTCCTGAGCCCCGCCGACATCTCCGACATCCGCGACGACATGAGCGGCGACCCCGACATCCGCGCGGCGCTGCTGAAATACTGGCCCACCCTGACTCCGCAGGACATGTTGCGCGAGCTGTTCACCGACGAGCGTGCGATCCGCAAGGCCACGCCCGGCTGGTCCGACGCGGACCGGGCGGCCCTGCTGCGTGAACCGCGCACGTACTCGACCACCGGGGACGACTTCTCCCCCGCCGACGTGCCGCTGCTCGACGAGTTGGCCGAACTCATCGGGTACGGCACCGACGACGCCGAACGTGCCGAGCGCGCCCGCTGGCGTCGCCGGCTCGCCGAGGCCCAGGACGCACTCGACATCCTGACCGGTTCGGCCCCACAGGATCTCGAGGACGAGCTCGATCCCGAGATCCTGATGGCCTACGACCTGATCGACGCCGAACAGCTGGCGTCGCGCCAGACCGAGACCCGGCGCGCCACCACCGCCGAACGCGCCTACGGCGACCGCACCTGGACCTTCGGCCATGTGATCGTCGACGAGGCACAGGAGCTCTCGCCGATGGCGTGGCGGATGGTGATGCGCCGCATCCCGAACCGATGGATGACCATCATCGGTGACACCGCACAGACCTCCGACGAGGCGGGAACCCGGTCGTGGGGTGACGTGCTCGAGCCCTACGTCGCCAAGCGCTGGCAGTTCAAGGAACTGTCGGTGAACTACCGGACGCCCAGCGAGATCATGACCTACGCCGCGCGTGTCCTCGACGAGATCGGCAACGGTGAGACCGCGCCGACCTCGTTGCGCAGCAACGGTGTCGAGCCGGTCGCGATCCCGGTGACCGATGCCGGGGATGCGCAGAGCATCGCGACCGGTGTCCTGCGTGCCGTCGACCTGGCCGAACCCCAGGGGCTCACGGCGGTCGTCGTCCCGGACGCCCTTCTCGATGCGGTGAACGCCGCGCTGGACCCGGACGCATTCGACGCGACTGACGTCGAGACCCCGAAGGTCTACACGGTCCGGACCTGTAAGGGTCTCGAGTTCGACACCACGATCGTCGTCGAACCGGCCGCGATCATCGCGCAGTCACCGCGGGGTCTCAGCGATCTGTACGTCGCACTGACCCGCGCGACGCAGCGACTCGTGGTCGTTCACGGCGACCCTCTTCCCAAGGTGCTCTCCGACCTGCCGGCCGTCACCGGCGCCGTGACTCCGCGTCGTTGAGCGCCGCGTCGATCCGCGGACCGAACTCCGCCAGCGCCTGGCTGCCGACGATCCCGAGGTGGTCGGTGTCGATGTCGATGCGGGTGATGTCACCCCTCAGGTAGTGCGCCCAGCGGTTGGGCGCCTCGTCGGTCGAGTCCTCCTCGCCGTCGGTGGCGACGACGAGCATCGCGTCGCCGTCGTAGGGTCGCGGCCGGTGGGCGATGGTGCGTTCCGCAGAACTCGTCATACGCTGCAGCATCCGGTCGAAGGATTCCGCATCGAGCAGGCCGAGTCCGATGGCCTTGTCCCGGATCGCGGCCGCGATGGTCTCCGGCGCGACGGACCCCGGATGGGCGGGGTCGACGAGCTCGTCCACGTCGATGACCGCTCGCCAGCCGCCGAGCAGCTCGGCGGCCAGCTCACGCGCATCGATGTCCAGCGACATCTCCCCGTCGTCGGTCCAGACGGTCGCCGGCTCGGCATCGTCGGCCGGGAAGCTGTCGAGCAATCCGAGGACGCCGACTTCCGCACCGCGCAAACGCAGTTCGACGGCCATTTCCTGCGCGATGAGACCGCCGATCGACCAACCCACGAGATGGTACGGGCCGTCGGGGGCGATGCGCCGGATCTCGTCGACGTAGCGCACGGCCAGGTCGTGCACGGTGGCGTCGGGGAGGTCGCCGGCCACCACGTACGGGTCCTGGAGTCCGTACACCGGCCGGTCGTCGAGGTGGGGTGCGAGACCGCCGAACAACCACGCCAACCCGTCTGCGGGATGCACACAGAAGACCGGGCTCCGCTTTCCCTCGCGCCGCAGCGGCACGACGACTCCGCCGTTTGCCGCAGCGGTGGGGCCACCGGCGCGTTCCGGGTCGCGGTGTGCGGCCAGCCGCGCACCGAGATCGCGAGGAGTCGGCCCGGCGAACACCCAGGCGACCTCGACCGGAAGGCCGGTGCGGCGGCGGAGTTCCGCGACGAGCCGCACCGCGGACAGTGATGTTCCGCCGACGTCGAAGAATCCCTGGACCGCGGTCGTGACCGGGACGCCGGTGACTCCGGACATGCACTCGGCGACGAGCACCTCCCACTCTCCGACCGGCGCCTCGGGCCGCTCCGGGACATCCGCATCGCGAGCGGCAGTGCCGATCATCGTCGACATCCGCGCATGGTCGGGCCGTCCGTCGTCATCGACCGGGATCTCGTCGACGATCGTCAGTGTCGACGGAACACAATGCGGGGCAATGCTTTCCACGGCAGATCGACGAAGATCGTCCGCCGTGATGTCGGCGTCGACGCTCACCCAACCGTGGATCTCGACACCGGCGGCGCACGGTATCGAGACGACGCCACTCGACCGCACACCGTCGAGATCGGCGAGCATCCTCTCGACCTGGTCGAGATCGACCCGCAACCCACCGATCCGGGCCTGACGGTCGAGGCGGCCGAGAACCTCGATCCGCGGTCCGCCACCGTCTTCCAGCCACCGTGCGAGCAGTCCGGTCGAGGAATCGTCCGACGTCGCGTCGGATCTACGCAGTTCACCGGGGATCCGCGGCGGCAGGAGTCGCCCGGCGGGATCGACGACGACGCCCGGTGCATCCGGAGAACGGAGTCGACGACGGTCGTCGTCGGTGACCAGATCGATCTCACCCAGATCCGTGGCGGTCGGGACGTCCGCGGTGATCGCATCGACCATGCGATGGAAGACGTCGCGGAACACCGCGACCGTCTCCGGATCGAAGAGCCCTGCCGCGTAGTCGATCTCACCGGCGATGACCATCCCGTCGACGGTGTTCGTCTCGGCGAGTCCGAGAGTCAGGTCGACCTTCGCCGGCGGCGGGCCGGGATCGACCGGTTGCACACGCAACCCGTCTACCTCACCCAACTGTGCGAGGGGCAGTTCGGCTGACCCGCCGGTGGTGTCCGCGAGGTAGTTGATCATGACCTGGACGAGAGGTGCGTGCGCTGTCGACCGTACCGGGGTGAGACGCTCGACGAGCGTCTCGAACGGGATGTCCGCGTGGGCGAACGCCGCCGCATCCGTCTCCCGCACCTGCTCGAGCAGATCGGCGACGGTGTCGTCGGGACCGAACGTCGTGCGCAGGACGACGGTGTTGATGAACATGCCGATCATCCGCGCGGTCGCGGCCTGCCCACGACCCGACACCGCGGCACCGATGCTGACGTCGTCGACGTCGGCGAGTCTGGCCAGGGTCGCGGCGAATGCGGCATGGCACACCATGAACGGCGTCACGCCGGACGCTCGTGCGGCGCGGGCGACCGCGCTGCTGCGTTCCGGGCCGAGATCGATCGGCAGTCGCCCGCCCCGATGGTCGACCACGGGCGGCCGCGGACGGTCCGTGGGGAGATCGAGCGCCGCCGGGATGCCGCCGAGCACCGTGGACCAGTAGTCGAACTGGGCTGCCATCAGCGAGGTCGGGTCGTCAAGGTCGCCGAGGGTCTCGCGCTGCCACAGGGTGTGGTCGGTGTAGCCGACCGGCAGCGGGTCCGGCACCGGGAGGTCGGTTCCCGCCGTGTGCTGTCGGTATCCACCCAACAGTTCCGTGGTCAGGATCTGCAGGGAGGCTGCGTCACCGGCGATGTGATGGATCACCACGACGACGCGGTAGCCGCCCTCGATGGTGGCCGTCGCGACCCGGATCGGCAGTTCGGTGGTGACGTCGAATCCCTCGCCGCAGAGGGCCATCGCATCGTCGATCCCGGTTGCCTCGTCCCACCGCAGAAGGGCGGCCGCCGCACTTGCGTCGACGACGAGCTGTTCGGGCACACCGTCGTGCGACATCGGGTACACGGTTCGCAGAGGTTCATGGCGTGCCACGACGTCGAGCAGGGCCGCACGCAGCGCGTCGAGGTCCGGGTCGCCGTGGACATCGAAGGCGACGGGCATGTTGTACACCGGCGACGTCACGTCGAACTGGTTGATGAACCAGATCCGTTGCTGCGCATACGACAGCGGAATCCGGTCCGGACGCGGCCGGTGGCGCAGCGGTTGAGCCGCGAGTCGCCGCTGGGTCAACGTCCGGGCGAGCTCTCGGACGGTCGGTGCACGGAAGATGTCGCGGATGTCGATGTCGACGCCGAGACGTTCGGCGACGCCGGCCACGACGCGCATCGCGGCGAGCGAGTGTCCGCCGAGGTCGAAGAACGACACCGTCACCGAGACCTCGTCGACCGCCAGGACATCGGCGAAGACCCCCGCGAGGGCACGTTCGATCCCGTCGGCCGGCGGGACGACTTCGGTCGTCACCGCGGTCGGTGCAGGCAGGGCCCGGCGGTCGAGCTTGCCGGTGGACGTCAGCGGAACCTCGTCCAGGACCACCCACTGGGTCGGTCGCATGTACTGCGGCAGGGTCTCGCCCACGCGTGTCCGCACCGCGTCGAGGTCGACGTCGCCGGCGAGGTATCCGACGAGGACCTCACCCGAGGCTCCGCTGCGCACGGTGACCGCGACGTGGCTGATTCCGCTGATCCGGGCGAGGATCGACTCGATCTCCGCCAGCTCGATGCGTTGCCCGCGGAGCTTCACCTGGAAGTCGGCGCGACCGAGGTACTCGAGTTCGCCTGTCGCGTTCCACCGCACCAGATCTCCGGTCCGGTACAGCCGGCCACCCCGGCCGCCGGTGGGATCCGCGACGAATCGTTCGGCGGTGAGATCCGGTCGGGAGGCGTATCCGCGGGCCAGCTGGCCGCCGCCGACGTAGAGTTCGCCGATGACCCCGATCGGCGTGGGCTGCAGCCGGTCGTCCAGGACCCAGGTCGTGGTGTTCGCGATCGGCCGGCCGATCGGGACCGTCACGTCGTCGGGCCGGAGCCGGTGTGCGGTGACCTCGACCGCGGCCTCGGTGGGCCCGTACAGGTTGTCCACGCGCGCATCGGGGACGAGGGCACGCATCGCATGCGCGGTGGCCGCGGGCAGCGCTTCACCCGAGGCGTGGACACGGCGCAACGACGCCAGGGCCGCACGCCGCCGAACGTCGTCTCCGACGTACTCGACGAAAGCCGCCATCATCGACGGCACGAAGTGGATCGACGTGATCCGCCGTCGCCGGACCTCGTCCAGAACGTAGGCCGGGTCGATGTGCCTGCCGTCTTCGGCGATCACCAGCCTGGCTCCGGCCATCAGCGGCGCGAACAGCTCCGGCACCGACACGTCGAAGGTGGCCGGGGTCTTCAGCATCACCACGTCGTCGGCACTCAGGGGTTCCCGGACGTGCATCCACGCGAGCCGGTTGAGCACCGCTCGGTGACTCACCGTGACCCCCTTGGGCGTTCCCGTCGAACCCGAGGTGAACAACGTGTAGAGCGCGTTGTCCGGATTCACCACCCGACGGAATGCGGTGCGGGACACCTCGGCGACATGGGCTTCCGCGACCGGGGTTTCCGAGTCGACGACCAGCACCTCCGGCGCGACGCCGACCAGGACCTCGGGCCGCGGGTCGGCGGCCAGGATCACCGAGATCGACGCGGCGTCGATCATGGCCGCAAGACGTTCCGGTGGCGTCGCCGGATCGATGACGACATAACCACCACCGGCGGCGACCACGCCGTGGATCGCCAGGACGAGCTCGACGGACCGCGGGATGCACACGCCCACGGCGAAATCCGGCTCGACGCCGTGGTCCGCCAACCGGTGCGCCAGGGCGGACACCCGGGCGGTGAACTCCGCGTACGTCAAGGTCCGCTCGCCCGCCACCAGCGCGACCGCATCCGGTGCACGTCGGGCCGCCACGTCGACGGCATCGGAGACGGTCGACCAGGGCACGGACAGTTGCGGACCGGAGACCAGTTCGGCGATCCGTGCGCGTTCGGCATCGTCGGCGAGATCGATCTCGCCGACCGGCCGATCATCGATCTCGTGTGCGGTGAGCGCCTCGAGCACCCGTACCAGCCGCGTGATCATCACCTCGATCGTCGACGCGTCGAACAAGTCGGTGGCATAGACGATCTCGACCGGCCAGGCCCCACCCGTGTCGACGGTGACCGCCACCGTCATGTCGAGCTGCGTCGTCCCGGTGGACACCGCGATCGGGTCCAGCCGGAGTGCACCGAGCGCCCCGGCCGTCGCCGTGGTGCCGGCTCCGCCGGCGGTCGCCGGGGTGGCGGATGCGTGCAGCACCGACAACATCACCTGACTCAGCGGGGCGAACGCCTCCGACCGTGCCGGGGACAGCCGGTCCACGAGGTAGTCGAACGGCACATCCGCGCGGGCGAGCGCGTTGACGTCGTCGATCCGGACGCGGTCCAGGAAGTCGCGGACGTCGAGGGCCGGGTCGACCTCGCTGCGCAGGACCAGGGTGTTGACGAACATGCCGACCAGGTCGTCGAGATGCGCGTGGCCACGACCGGCGACCGGTGTGCTGATCGCGATGTCACGGCTCGCCGACAGCCGGGCCAGCAGGATCGCCAGCGCCGCATGGATCGTCATGAAGTCGGTGATCCCGCGGTCCCGGGACGAGGCCGAGATGCGAGCGGCGAGGTCGGCCGGGATCGCCGCGGTCACGCGTCCCCCACGCTGGGAGGCGACCGGGGGCCGCGGACGGTCCGTCGGCAACGGGAGGAGGTCGGGCAGGCCCGACAACCGGTTGACCCAGTACCCGACCTGCGTCCCGAGGACCGAGTCCGACGCGTTGACGTCGCCGAGTGTCTGTCGTTGCCACAGTGCGTGGTCGGCGAACTGGACCGGGAGTTCGGTGAACGCCGGTGGATGTCCTTCGGCGCGCGCGCGATACGCGGTCCACAGATCGGACAGCACCGGTCGCATCGACTCGCCGTCGGCCGCGATGTGGTGGACCAGGATCACCAGGATGTGTTCGGCGTCGTCCGTTTCGCCACCCCGGGCCACGCCCAGAAGCCGCACACGCAAAGGGATCTCGGTGGTGATGTCGAACCCGGGCGGACCGAGCATGGTGGACAGCTCCCCCATGTCAGCGGAGATGAGCGAGTCGGCGGCCACGGTGTCGGAATCCCACCGCAACGCCGCGCGGGCGTCGTCGACGGTCAGGATTCGCTGGAAGGGTTCACCCGCGTCGGCGGGGAAGACGGTCCGCAGGATCTCGTGCCGCGCGAGCACATCGACAACGGCGTCGAACAGCGCCGACGAATCGAGCGCACCGCGCAGCCGCACGGCCATCGGGATGGTGTAGGCGGCCGAATCCGGTTCGAAACGGTTGAGGAACCAGAGACGTTGCTGCGCATACGACAGCGGGATCCGAGCGGGCCGATCGACGACTCGGACCAGTGGTGCCGGTGGTGGTTCGGAGTCGTATGCGGTGTCGATGCGGCGGGCGAGTCTGCGCACCGTCGTGAACTCGAAGATGTCGCGGACACCCAGCCGGACGCCGAATCGATCTCCGGCACGCGCGCTCAACCTGGTCGCCGACAACGAGTTTCCGCCGATGTCGAAGAAATCCGCGGTGGCCGAGACCTTCTCGAGGCCGAGGACGTCAGCAACGATCGCGGCGAGGATTCGCTCGGTGTGACCCGACGGCGGAGTGTGGGCGCCGGCCGCGTCGTCGGTGTCGATCTCCGGCAACCGGCCGCGGTCGATCTTCCCGACGGGATTGCGCGGGAGTTCGTCGAGGACACAGAGACGCGCGGGAACCATGTACGGCGGCAGCTGTGCGGCCAGATGCTCGCGGAGGTGCGCGATCTCGAGGCCGACGCCCGGAACGGAGGGTTCGACGTAACCCGCCAGCTCGGTGACCGGGTCGCCCACGCCGACGACCACGGCGTTGCGGACGGCCGGGTGAGCCGTCAGGGTCGCCTCGATCTCCCCGAGCTCCAGTCGCTGACCTCGCAGCTTCACCTGGAAGTCGCTCCGTCCGACGTAGGTCAGTTCGCCGGTGCGCGAACGACGGACGAGATCGCCGGTGCGATACATCCGGGTACCCGGTGATCCGAACGGTGCCGGCACGAAACGCTCCGCCGTCAGCGCCGGCCGTTCGTGGTAACCGCGGGCGAGCTCACCACCGGCGAGGTACAGCTCGCCGACGACGCCGGGCGGCACCGCATGGAGTCGCCCGTCGAGGACGTGTGCGGTGACGCCGGGTACGGGACGACCCAGCCGGACCGACTCGTCGACGCCGATCGCCGGCGAGGTGACGCTGATGATGGTCGTCTCGGTGGGCCCGTAACCGTTGTGGAAGGAGGTGTGGCCGGCCCACCGGTCCTTCTCGGCGTCGGGGACGGCTTCGCCGCCGACGAGCACGTTGGTGAACGGCAGCGACGCCGGATCGGGCAGTGAGGCGGCCACCGAGGTCACCAGGAACGCGTGCGTGGTGCGGTGCGTCGTGATGAACTCCGCCAGTTCGCGTCCGCCGTAGATCTCCGGCGGTACGACGACGAGGGTCGCCGCGCTGCCGTAGGCGCCCAGGACCTCGAGGATCGCGGCGTCGAAGGCGGGTGAGCTGATGCCCAGCCATCGGGACGACGGTCCCGAGCCGTGACGGTCGCGGAGCACCGCGGCCACTCCCGCCAGGCCACGGTGGGTGACCAGCACCCCCTTGGGCACACCGGTCGAACCGGAGGTGAAGATCATGTACGCACCGTCATCCGGGTGCACCGGGCGTCGAATCGAGGGCGGGCGCCGATGATCTCGGGACCGGAGTGCGGCGGCACGGTCGGCGTCGAGACGCAACCAGACCAGGTCCTCGCCGGCAGTCTCCACCGAGCCGTCGGTGAGACCCACCCGCGCGCGTGCCGCGCTCACCACGCGGGCAATGCGTTCAGCCGGATAGCGGGGATCGACCGGGCAGTACACCGCCCCGGTCTTGGCGACCGCCCACAGTGCGAGCTGTGCCCGTGCCGACCGTCCCAGCGCGCACACGACGACATCGTCCGGGCCGACGCCCTGCTCGACCAATTCGGCGGCGAGATGAGAACTGGCGTTGTCCAACTCGTCGTACGTCCAGGTACCGAGGTCATCGATGACGGCCGGGTGGTCGCCGCGCGACCGGACGGCGGCGGCGAACAGATCAGGAAGCAGCACGACGATCGGGTCCGGGTCACCGGAGCTCAGCGGACCCGAGTCCTCGTCTCCGGCGAGCAGGTCGAGATCGCCGACCGGCGTGGTCGTGTCGACCACCGCCGCGACCAGAAGCTTGACGAAGCGGTCGGCCAGACGCCGGACGTCGGCGTCGTCGTACAGGTCGGTGGCGTAGGTGAGGGTGCCGCGCCACGGGGCGCCCGCCACCGGATCGGTGCGGACCGCGACGGTGAGGTCGAACTTGGCGGAGTCGTCCGCGACGGACACCGGGCTGATGTCGAGACCGGCGAGTTCCGCTGACAGGTCGCCGGACAGCGTTGCGGTGTCGGCGACGTCGGAGGTCGTGAGAAGGACCTGGACGAGTGGTGCGTACGACTCCGCACGGGCGACGCCCAGTGCGTCGATCACCTCGTCGAAGGGAACGTCGGCGCGCGCGAGGGCGTCGAGGTCGCCGTCGCGGATCTCGCCGAGCAGGTCGGCGAAACCGGCTTCCGGCGCGACCCGGCTGCGCAGTGCGACGGTGTTGACGAACATGCCGATCAGGTCGTCGGTCTCGCCGTCGCGTCCCGCGGTGGCGGTGCCGATGACGATGTCTCCGCTCCCGGAGAGCCGGCCCAGCAGGGCCGCGAGGGCTGCGTGCAGCACCATGAACGTGCTGGTCCCGGTGGCACGTGCGAGCTCGTCGGCGGCCAGGGCGGTCCGGCCCGGGATGGTGAAGTCGACCGTGGCGCCGCGTGTCTCGCGGGTCGCCGGTCGCGGGTACGTGGTCGGGAGATCGAGGAGCGCGGGCGCGCCGGCGAGGTGGTCCGCCCACCACTGCCGCCGTGCGGCCGCGTTCGCGTCGCCGTGGCCGAGTTCCAGGACGTGATCGGCGTACTGGCGACGCAGCGGCGCCCAGTCCGGCGCGCGGCCGTCTCGCCGGGCGACGTAGGCGGTGAGCAGGTCTCGGGCCAGGACAGGGCCGGACGCCCCGTCGGCGGCGATGTGGTGGACTGCGATGACGAGCAGCGCACCATCCATCGCGTCGGAATGCAGGCGCGCCCGCAGCGGCCGGTCACGGGTCAGGTCGTACGGCACCGCGGTGACGGCCAGCGCCTCGGCGTCGGAATCGACGACCAGCCAGTCGAATTCCCCGTCGTCGGCGATGAGTTGATGCGGTCTGCCATCCGGTCCGATCGGATAGGTGGTCCGGAGGATCTCGTGCCGCGCGACCACATCACCGATCGCGGCGCGCACGTCCTCCGCGCGGACCCGTCCCCGAATCCGGAACCCGAACGGGATGACGTACGACGCGACCTCGGGTTCGTACTGGTTGATGAACCACATGCGACGTTGCGCACCGGAGAGCGGCAGGACCGCAGGCCGGGGCGACGGTCCGGACGGCCGCTCGTCCGTCGCGAAACCGGGTGCCGCGACGGCATCGTCCGACGCCTCGATGCGAGACGCGAGACCACGAACCGTCGGGTCGTCGAACACGTCACGAACGGTCACGGTGACACCGAGTGCACGTCCCAGTCGAGAGGCGAGACGGGTTGCCGCCAGGGAGTTCCCGCCGGCGTCGAAGAAGCTCGTACCGGCCGAGATCTCTTCGACGCCGAGGACGTCGGCGACGATCTCGGCGACGGCGGACTCGACGGGCGTGGCGGGGGCGACGTACTCGTCGGCTGCGAACTCCGGTAGCGGGAGTGCCTTGCGGTCGATCTTGCCGGCGGTGTTCGACGGCATCTCGTCGAGGATCACCCATGAGGTCGGACGCATGTAGCCGGGCAGTTTCTCGACAACGGTCCGGACGGTGTCGAGGTCGACGTCCGGACCGGTCAGGTGTGCGACGAGTTGTTCCCCGGCCGGCAGCTCCATGACGGACACCACGACCTGGGTCACCCCGGGTGCGGTCTGCAAGACCGACTCGATCTCCCCCAACTCGATCCGCTGCCCCCGCAACTTCACCTGAAAATCACTACGCCCCACATACTCCAACTCACCCACACCCGACCACCGCACCCGATCACCCGTCCGATAC